>JBIIQK010000064.1:0-8190 GCA_044342135.1 Cyanobium sp. | reverse complement strand
CAGTGCAGCTCCATCGGCACGCTGCCTTCAAGGCTCAGCTTCACGGGGCACGTCTCACCGGCCTGCTGCAGCACCGACCGCTGCTCGGTGTCGAGATGGGCTGGCAGCTCGATCCACACCGTGAGCTGGGCGATCTTGCGCGGCATCTCGGCGGTCATGGTTTTCTCCACCCGAGCGGTGCAGCCCTCCAGGGCCCAGCCATGGCGCCTGGCCACAATCCCCATGATCGTGAGGATGCAGGTGCTGAGGGCCGTCGCCACCAGATCGGTGGGGGAAAAGCGCTCGCCTTGACCCTGGTTATCGGTGGGGGCGTCGGTTTCCAGCAGGGTGCCGGAGGGGCCGTGGCTGGAACGGCAGCGCAACGCGCCCTCATAGCGGCTCTCGATGCGGGTCACAGCACGGATACAGCTGGAAGAAGCTTGGCAGCTTTGGTGATGATGGGAGAGCTTTGGAATGGCGGCACACCGTGAAATTGCCAGAGGGATGGAGGGTCTGGCTGCTGGCACTGGCGCTGAACGCCCTGGCCGCTGGCTTGTGGTTTGTGAATCGGGGGGTGGAACGTCCCGAGGCCGGGGGCAGCCTCTGGGCCCTGATCCGCTCCCTTGGCACGGGGTCGATGGGCTAGGAGCCGATGCCGCTGTTGCGGAAGCGAGGCTTCAGCCACAGCGACACGGACACCAACGACACCAGCACGGGCACCTCGATCAAAGGGCCAACCACCCCGGCCAGGGCCTGCTGGGAGGTCACCCCCCAGATGCTGATGCAGACCGCAATCGCCAGCTCGAAGTTGTTGCCGGCGGCCGTGAAGGCGAGGGCGGAAGTTCGCGGATAGTCGAGGCCGCTGCGCATGCCCACCCCAAAGGCAATGCTCCACATCAGCACGAAGTACAGCAACAGGGGAATGGCCACCTGGATCACCTGCAGGGGGTCTGAGGTGATGGCATGACCCTGCAGGGCGAACATCACCACAATGGTGAACAGCAGGCCACAGAGCGCCAAGGGGCTGATTCTTGGCAAAAACCGCTGCTCGTACCAGCGCAGCCCCTTGAGGGACACGCCAATCAGTCGGGTCAGGAACCCCGCCAGCAACGGAACCCCGAGGAAGATCAACACCGCTCTGGCGATTTCCCAGAACGAAAAGCGCACCACCTGGCTGTCCAGCCCAAGCCAAGCCGGAAGGATTTGCAGGTAGAACGTGCCCATCAGGGCATACACCAACACCTGCAAAATGGAATTGATCGCCACCAACAAGGCCGCAGCTTCCCGGTTGCCCTTGGCCAGGTCGATCCAGATCAGCACCATCGCAATGCAGGGTGCGATGCCGATCAGAATGAGCCCGGTGCGAAAAGCTGGTTGATCGGGCAGAAACAACCAGGCCAGGCTGAACATCAGCAGCGGCCCAAGCCCCCAGGTCAGGCCGAGGGTCAGGGCCAGCAACCGTCGATCACGGGCCATGTGGCCGAGTTCGCCATAGCGAACTTTCGCCAGCACCGGATACATCATCAACAACAATCCCAGGGCAATGGGCAAGGAGGTGTGGCCCACCTCCACCGCACCCAGCAGCGCCTGCAGCCCCGGCACGAAGCGACCGAGCAGCAAACCTGCCGCCATGGCCAGGAGAATCCAGAGGGGCAGCAGCCGATCCAGCCAGGGGAGCGCGCGTTGGCTCATCGGGCAGCCGCGGCTGGACTGGGGTTCGGGGCTGCCGTTCCGTCCGGTCCGATGCTGGCGGGCAGGTGGCCGGTTTTGACCCAGATCGTGCAGCCGGCCTCACTCCAGGGACGGTGGGTGCTGCCGGGTGGATTGCGCAGCCAGCTGCCGATGGGATAGTTGCCGTGCTCGTCCTGGAACACGCCATCCAGCACCAGGATCTCCTCACCTCCGGGATGGCCATGGGGCTGAAACACCGTGCCCGGAGCCCAGCGCACCAGGGCGACATGCTCGGAGCCGAAGGCGTGCAGCGGCATCACCTCCAGCCCCCGCACCAGGCCAGGCACCCAGGTGGAGCGCCGGGTGTCGATCACGAGGCGCTGCTGGTCTGCGGGATGCATCTGCTGCAACTTCACCAGGATCGTGCAGCCTTCATCACTGAAGGGCGCATGGCTGGAGCCCACGGGATTGCGCAGGTAGGTGCCGCGGGCGTAGTCCCCGTGCTCATCGGAGAACGTGCCCTCCAGCACGAGGATCTCCTCACCACCGCCATGGTGGTGGCGCGCAAAGCGACTGCCCGGGGCGTAGCGCACGATTGAGGTGGCCCGGGCCACCTCTGCGCCGCAGCGATCAAGAAGCCGCCGCTCCACTCCGGCGCTGGGCGACGGCTGCCAGGTCAGGGCCTCGGTGTCGAGAACCGCGCGTTGGCTGAGGTCGGCGTGGAGGTCCATGCTGCCGATTCTGGTCAGGCCGGAATCCCTCGGCATCATGCGCACAACGCCCAAGCCCGCCATGTGCCGTCTCCCCTTGCTCGCCCTGTTGGGGGTCGCTCTGGCTCTCACGGGCTGCGCCCAGGGCAAGGATCCCAAGCGGGAAACGACGTCGTCGGTGACGGGGCCCATCAAGGTCGATCTCGACCTGAAGGACCCGTCGATGAGCTTCGGCGTGTTGCCCCGCGGCGAAGATCGGCTGATCTTCAAGGTGGGGTCCGGCCGCCGGGGCGTCACCTGCGCAGGCAGCCGCTTTGAGGAGGGATACACACCCCTGGGCACCTTCAAGGTGAATGCGATTCTCAGCAACGGTCGCTTTGTGATGGACCCGAAGCTGATCGCTGAATCGGGCAAGTCGGAAGCCGAGCTGAAAAAGACGCTCTTTTCATCGATGAACGCCATCGACTTCGATGGAGATGGTGAAACGGGCGAATATGGAATCGGTTACATCAGCCTGGCTCCCGTCGGCAGCGTTCAGCAGCCCTTCGGGTTCAACAACTACGACGGCAAATTTCGCTGGTACAGCTTTGCCATCCACGGCAGCAACAACGACAAACGGATCGGGCAGAAGGTCACCGGCGGCTGCCTGAACGTGGCGGAGCCTGATCTCAAGACCCTGCTCGGTGCCGTGCAGCTTGGCGACGAGGTGCAGATCACGGCCAACGGACCCTGCACCCCTTGAGCCAGGGACGCCCAGCCCTGGGACAGGCGCCTCAGCTGGCTCCGACTCCGATGGTGTTGTCGTGCCGAGGGAAGGGCGAACTCCCTGATGTCGCCTGCCCTCGCAGCAGACCCACCAGCGCCGACACACATTCGGCATCCAGCTGACCTGCGGCAGCCAAGTCCTCCAGCTCCGCGAGGCCCTGAGGCACCGTCAGGCCCTGGCGGTAAGGGCGGGTGTTGGTGATCGCATCGAACACATCCGCTACGGCGATGATGCGGCCCTCGAGGGAAATCTCATCGCCGCGCAAGCCGTTGGGATAACCCGAACCGTCGAGACGTTCGTGGTGATGAACAATCAGGTTGCGCAGCACCTCGGCGCCGGGTTGGTCCAGAAGGTCGTGCTGATTCAACACCTTCTCGATCATGGCGAGACCCAGGTTCACGTGGGAATCCATCACGAGCCGCTCCTCCGGCGTGAGGGGCCCCTGCTTGAGCAACACGGCATCGGGGATGCCGATCTTGCCGATGTCGTGCAACCGCGAAAAGCGACCGATCTGTTCGACATAGAGGGGGCTAAGACCATGGCGCTCGGCCAGCGACTCAGCAATCTGGCGGGCATACTGCGCCACCCGATTGAGGTGGCTGCCGGTTTCGAAGTCGCGCAGCGCCGCAAATTCATGGGCCAACTGGGCGGCCGCATCGAGCGAAGCCAAGGCCAGGAAGTGACTGTGCACCGTGAGGCCGATCAACTCGGCCAGCGCCTCCAGCGTGGCCTGCTCCGCCTCCGAGAAGGCCGCCGCCCCGCTGGCGTGGAAGCCCACGACACAGTCGAGGCTGCCGTTGTGGCTCACCGGCAGCAACACTGTTGAACCGCAGTGCTGCAGCGGACAGCTGTCGTACAGCGGCAGCACCTGCTGGGCCGGGCCATCCACCCGCTCGCAGGTGAGGCGCTCCACCTGGGGCAACACCGCCTGCACCCGTTGCTGCAGCTGCTGCAGTTGCTCCTGAAGGGGGTCAGCAGGCGGCAACGGGGCAAGGCGCTCAGACCCCATTCTGCCAATGCAGAATCCGCATTGGCAGGGGTCGCGGCGGCCCAGTCCGCCAGATCAACAGGGGGAAACGGGGTGCTTTCGATAGCGCGTTGCTGGGCATGAAGCGTCAACCACTCTGGTTGCGCATCAGAAGCTGAACAATGGGTCGTATTGGTGATACGCAGGCTTGCTCAGTCCTTCGCGCTGCAGCATGCGGCGCAGGGCGATGATTTCAGTGCGCTGCGCCACGATGATTTCCCGGGCGAGGCGCCGCACGGTGGGGTTGGTGGACTTGGCCAGCGCGTCATGCGCCATCTGAAGGGCACCCCCGTGGTGAGCGAGCATCCCCTCAAGAAACCACACCACCCGCGTGTCCTTGGTGGGCGTGGCCCCCATCATCTGCATCGCTTCGATCCGGGCAGGGCCCATGGCTTCCAGGCCGGCCATGCTGTTGGGATCACCTCCGGCTTTGAGGGCAACGGGAGCCACCGGGGCCTCCGGATACCAGGCCTTGCGCCACTGCCCCATCCCCTTGATCTCCCTGGCCTGCTCGCGCCAGATGTCATGGGCCAGGGCACCGACACCAGGGGAGCCGATGTTGAACACGAACTCACTCATCCGGAGGGCGCCGGTGTGGTGTTGCACCATCGCGTCCAGCCAACGCAGGTCGTAGGTGGTGCCGGCAGGGCCTAGTTCATGGCTGTGGATGGAGTGGGCCCCCTTGCCAGCAGCTGGGGCTAATGGGGCAGCACCATGGTGGTGATGGTGATGGGGATCGCCTTGGGCCAGGGAGGGGACAGCCCAAAAGCCAACGAGCAGCAGGGAAATCGCAAGCGAACGCATCGAGGGGGACCACGCCATCCACCTACTGTGCAGTCTCCCCCTACTGGAGAGTCAAGTGGTGGTGGCTACGCCTTTGAAAATCGGAGACGTGGCCCAGAGATCCGGCCTCAGCGTCAAGACAATCCGCTTCTACTGCGATGAAGGGTTGATTAAACCAATCAGCCGCAGTGCAGGCGGATACCGGCTGTTTGGCGACGAGGTGTTTGCGGAGCTGGCCCTGATCCGTACCCTCAAAGCCATGGACATCCCACTCCAGGATGTGACCCGCATCCTGCAATCGCGGCGCTCAGGGATCTGCACCTGTGCCTCGCTGCAGGCGACGATTTGCAGGAAAGCCAGTGAAAGCGAGCAGACAATCAGCGCCCTGCGCCACCTGCACCAGGAACTGAACACGTTGCTCGGCAGCTGGGGTGCCCATGAGGCGCTCCAACTCAACCCAGGCCACCCAACCGGATCAGGGCACCCACCACCACAAAGGCGATCGCCAGGGCCGTGATGCCCCGGATGTGCCAAGCCAGACCAGGCAGGTTCTCGTCGTTGAGGTTGGGGATGAGTCGCAGCCGGGCATGAAGGGCCAGGCCACCAGTGGCCGCCGACAGCAACAGCTTCACGCCCACCAGCATGCCGATCGGATTCGCCAGGCTGAACAGCCCCTGGAAACCGGGCAAGTCAATCCAGGCCATGGCCAGCCCCGTGAAGACCTGTATGGCGAGGGCAGTGAGGCCAAGCGGCTCAAACGTCTCCTCGAAATCGCGGATCCCTGCCGCACGTCGCTCCCGCAGGGCCTTCGGCAGCACCCCCAGATCGAGCACCAGGTGGCCGCCGGTCCAGACCGTAGCGGCCAAAGCATGCACGATCACCAGCAGAGAAAACGGAGACACGACGGTTGCTGGGCAGCTGCTCCCACGATGGGGGCAATCCCGGTGAATGCACCGTGGCGTCCCTGCGGAAATGGCTGTGGCCGCGATGATCCATCACAGCCAAACTTTGGGGCAGACATGTCTGGCACCATGCTCCTGCGCAAGCGCCTGACGGCAGCGACCGCCGTTGCCGCCCTCAGTTTCGCCACTGCATCCCCTGCGGCCCTGGCCTGTTCGCGAGTCACCTGGTCGGGACCGGATCAGCAGGTGATCACGGGCCGTTCGATGGACTGGCCCTACGGCTTCAACTCCCACTTCTATGTGATCCCCCGCGGCGAGCAGCTCAATGGAGCCGGCGGTGTGAACTCCCTGCGTTGGACCAGCCGCTATGGCTCAGTGGTGGTGAGCGGCAGCACCGAACCGGGCGGCGCCATTGACGCGGTGTTTGACGGAGTGAACGAGCGGGGCCTGGCGGCCAACCTGCTTTATCTGGCCGAGAACGATTTCGGCCTGGCCACCGCCCCCGCTGGCCGCCCGCGCCTCTCCTTCGCCGCCTGGACGCTGTATCTGCTCAGCCAATACGGCTCGGTGAAGGAGTTGGTGCAGGCCGTGAAGGCCGATCAGATCCAGATCGTGCCGGTGCCGTTCGGCCCTGGCGGCAAGGCCAAGGCCACGGTGCACATGGCGGTCTCCGATGCCAGTGGCGATTCCGCGGTGATCGAATACCTCAAGGGCAAGCCTGTGATTCACCACGGCCGGCAGTACCAGGTGATGACCAACAGCCCCGTGTACAGCGAGCAGCTCAAGCTCAATGCCTACTGGAGCACCAAAGACCGCACCCACGAGCTGCCGGGATCGATCCAGTCACCCGATCGCTTCGTGCGTGGCTCGTATTACGTGGAGCAGCTGCCGGCCACCAGCGATCCCCGCCAGGCCCTGGCCGGGGTGATGAGCGTGATGCGCAACATCTCCGTGCCGTGGGGCACCCCGGATCCTGAACACCCCAACATCTCGCCCACCTGGTGGCGCACGCTGATCGATCAGAAAAATCGCGTGTACTACTTCGATTCGGCCCTTTCACCGCAGATGGTGTGGGTGAATCTCAATCAGATCGATGTCAAGCCGGGCAGTGGAGTACGCGCCATTCAGATCGAAGGCCAAGATGGGCTGCAGGGCAACGTGACCGGCCAGCTGCAACCGGCGGCGGCCATTGCGTTCTTGGCGCCCAAATAAGCGGTCCCTGGATCGAGGCTTGGAGGCAGCCTGATATTCCCCAAAAGGGGACTGGTCGATCGGGCTGCCCGTCAAAGAGGTTGGACCAGCTTGTCCCAACATGCTGTGTCCATCCGTTCCCCTCGCAAGCCGGAAGAGGCCTACCTGGCCTACGCCCGCCGCCCAAAACGTCATGGCGCGAGTTCCCAATATCGAGGCGTCAGCTTCAGGACGTCAACCCAACTCTGGATCGCCCAGCTGTACTGGAAGGGCCGGCGCTACTTTCTGGGTTCATTTCAGACGGAACGCGAGGCGGCTCTTGCCTACAACCAGCATGCCGAACGAATGATCGGCGAGCTGGCGCTCTTGAATGATCTGTCCACAGACCAGTCCCCGACTCAGGACGAGACAACGTCCAAAGTCCAAAAGCGTGCGTAGTGGTTCCAAGCAGCGGCACCGCTACTCCTGCTCCTCCGGCGCAGCAATCACCTCCAGAACCGCTTCAAACCCTGGCTGAGAGCAGAACCACCCCCAGCAGCAGGGCGGCCAGAACCAGTTCGCTCAGCATCGTGTCCAACAGCTGCCCTAATTCCAGAGGAAGACTCCACTCTCGGTGCTCGCCCCGCCATCCGCGCCCCCCATGCGGGGGTAAACCATCCCCAGAAGGGGACTAGGCCAGGGTCCAACCTGGCAAGCAGGGATCAGGCCTGTCGGCGCTGCTGGCTCACGAGCAGCGCTGCTCCTCCAGCTGCCACCACGAGCCCACCGCTGATGGCCAGAAACGCCAGGGTCTGAAGCAGCAACAGAACCACACCCAAAGCTGAGAAGGCGGTGATGCGGATCTTGGCCTTGATCAGCAGGGTGAGCAGCAGCAGCACCGTGGCTTTGAGAGCCAGCACCTTGGCGGTGGTGAGGGGGCAGAAGGGGTTGGGAAGCACGGCGGAATCACGGGTGTCCCCATGCTGGCGGGGCCACGAAGCGACGGGGGCTGGGGATGGCCATGAAAAGCGCAAGCCATGAAAAAGCCCCCTCCGAGGAGGGGGCTTGCGGGATTCCGTTGTGCTTGTTCAGCCTTAGCCGAACGGCTGGCTTCATCCGATGGCGGGGGCCGTCAGAGCCACGGGGGTGGCTTCTGCTGCGGCCAGGTCCAGCGGGAAGTTG
>JBIIQK010000063.1:0-8191 GCA_044342135.1 Cyanobium sp. | reverse complement strand
AGCGAGAGGTCGAGCAGGGGGGGCAGACCCTCGCGGGCCGCCCGGGCGGTGTAGGCGGATTTGCGCTGGTCGTTGCGGGCGAAGACGCCACTGCCCAGCCGGGACAGCCGCTCAGAGATGGGCATCCACAAAAGCCTGCAGCTGGGGTTTCGCCATAGCGCCCTCATGGCGAGCCAGCTCCTGGCCGTCCTTGAACAGGAGCAGGGCAGGAAGGCCCTGGATCTGCAAGGCGTCGCGGGTGGTGGGATTGGCGTCGGCCTCGAGCTTGCCCACCGACAGACGGCCGGCGTACTCAGCCGCCAGCCAATCCATCATCGGCGCCATCAAGCGGCAGGGACCGCACCATTCGGCCCACACATCCACCAACACCAGGTTGCCCGCTGCGAGCACCTCGGCTTGAAAATTGGCATCAGTGAGGTGAGCGACAGACACGGCAGAGGCCCTGGAACAACGGGTGCTGGGGCGATTGTATGGAGCGGGGGTCACCGGTCGGAGTGGCCAACCGCGACTCCGGCTCAGAGTTTGTCGATCGAGCGCTTGAGCTCCTCCAGCTCCGGATCCACCTCGCTCACTTTCACGGGCTCCAATTGGGGGGCGGCCACGCCACCGGCCAGACGGTTCTTCAGTGCCGCGAGCTCGTCATCCACTTCCGGAGCGCCTTCGAGGGAGGCGAACTGGCTTTCCAGATCGGCGCCGGCCAACTCGGCCGCAGCCTGGCTGCGAGCCTCCAGGGTCTGCACCTTCTCCTCCATGCGCTCGAAGGCCGCCATCGAGCTGTTGGTGCCCAGGCTGCCGACGGCGCTCTGCAGCTGCTCCTGGGCCTGGGCCGCCTGGGCCCGGGCCTTGAGCATGTCCTTTTTGGTCTTGGCCTCGGCGATCTTGCTCTCGAGGGTCACCAGGCTCTTCTTGAGCTGCTCAACCTGGCCGGCCTGGCTCTGGAGCTGGGTATTGAGGGCGGTGGCGGTGTCCTGACAGGTCTTGCGGCGGCCCAGGGCTTCCCGGGCCAGGTCCTCCTCGCCCTTTTTGAGGGCCAGTTCGGCCCGCTCGTACCAGGTTTTGGCCTGGGTTTCGGCTTGCTCCGCCTGGTTCTGGATGCGCTTCTGGCTGGCGATGGCGGTGGCCACGGCCTGGCGCAACTTGACCAGGTCCGACTGCATGTCGGCCACCGACTGATCCAGGATCTTGGCCGGATCCTCCATGGCCCCAACCGCCGCATTGGCGTTGGCGCGGATCAGGCGGCTGAGGCGATCGAAAAAGCCCATCGGAGGCTGCAGGGGCAAGTGCCTGAGGGTAGCCAGCTCGAGCCGCCCTTCACCAGCGGGATTGCCGCACCACCCATCCATCCCGATAGGGTCGGGGAATGGGCAGGGCCTCTCGCCAGCAAACCCGCCAGATCGGCAACCTGACGCTGCTGGTGGCAGCGCCGCGGCCGCCCGCCAGCGGCCTGGCCAGCTGCCTGCAGGAGCTGGAGCAGCGCTGGCAAAAGGGGGGCCATCTGGCGGCGCTGTGGCAGGCCTGGCCCCGCATCGCCGGCGCCCAGCTGGCCCCCCACTGCCGCCCCCTGCGCCTGCACAGCGGCCTGCTCACCGTGGGAGCCGCCCCCGGCCCCTGGCTGCAGGCCCTCCAGTACAACCGCCACCAGCTGCTGGGGGCCCTGCGCGCCCACGGCTTCACAGTGCGCGACCTACGCCTCGAACAGCACCACCCAGGTGCCGTTGCCCCACCGGGGGGCGAGCAGGAAGACGCCGTGTGGGCCGCCCACCCCAGCCGGGTGGATGTGCACGGCATGGCCACCTGCCCGAGCTGCGCCAGCCCGGCGCCCGCCGGGGAGATGGCCCGCTGGGGCCACTGCAGCTTCTGCCGCCAGAAGCAGCTGGCCCAGCCGCCAGGGGCCGAGCCCTTTCTGTAGGGCGCTGGTCTAGTAGCGCTCGGGGCGGGGCACCTGCCAGTCCGCCGCCACACCCTGGCGGCGCAGCAGCTGGGCCCGTTGCTCCAGCTGACGCCGATCAAGGCGCCAGAGCCCATAAATGCCGCTGCGTCCGAGCAGCTGGGGGGCCAGGCCCTGCCAATGGGCCAGGCCGGCCGTGCCGGCATCGATCACCACGAGAACGGTGGGCTGGGCTTCCGGGCTACTGGCAGCCTGGCCCGGGCGGCTCTCGCCCCGCAGCCGATCAGCCAGGTTGACCAGGTTGTGGGGCTCGGCCCCCTCGTAGATCACCACCCGGCGGCCGTAGTAGTGGAGGGAGGGCTTGAGCATGCCCACCATCGCCACCGGTTCGGCGGGGCGGGCCTGCCGCCCTAGCGCCGCGGCCATCTCCCGCACCGGCTGGCCCCGCAGGCGATCACCCAACTCCCAGGCAGGCTGCAGCACCAGCGGCACAAAGGCCAGCAAGGGAGCCTGCAGCCCCAGCAGGGCCACCGCCCCCCCGAAGCGGCCCAGCCCCAGACCCAGCACCACCGCCAGGGCATACAACAGACCGCCCAGCAACAACCAGCGGCCGGCCAACAACTGCGGCACCAGACCGGGCATCTCCGGGGCAACGATCAGTGGCACCCACAGGGGGGATGCCAGCCAGCCGGCCGCCAGCACGGCGGTGAGCAGCAGCGTGACCATCCAGCTCCAGCGCTGGCCACCCCGCTGGGCCGCCAGGGCGATCAACAGCCCCGCCGCCGGGGTGGCCGGCAACCAGTAGCTGGGCAACTTGGTGGCGGCCACGGTGAAAAACAACAACACCGCCAGCAGCCAGCAGGCGGCGAAACGCTGCAGGGACAGATCCGGCGGCACCGCCTCCGTGGGCCGCCAGCTCCAGCGCAGCCGGCCGAGCCCCTGGGCCAGCCCGAGCAGCAGCAGGGGCGTCACCGGCAGGCTGGCGATCACCAGCACCACCCCAAAAAACCACCAGGGCTGTTGGTGGTTGTTCACCACGGCCGTGAACCGCTGGAGGTTGTGGTAGCCAAAAAAGCTGTTCCAGAAGGGCTCCCCTTCCTGGAGCAGGGCCGCGCCATACCAGGGCAGCGCCAGCACCGCGGTGATTCCCAGCCCCGGCAGGGGCCGGAGTCGCCGCCAGAGCGCACCCAAATCCCCCTGGAACCAGCCGAAGAACAGCAGGGTGAGACCCAGCAGCAGCACCGCCACCGGCCCCTTGGTCAGCACCGCCAGACCCTGCAGCACCCAGGGCCACCACCAGCCGCTGCGCCAGCCCCGACCGGGGGCGGCATAGGTCTGCCAGGCCAGCAGCAGGCTGCCGGCCAGCAATCCGGAAAACAGGGCATCACTCACGGCGATCCGCCCCCACAGCAGCACCAGCGGCGACAGCCCGTAGGCCAGGGCAGCAGTGAGGGCGGCCAGGGCCGGGCGTTCGGGCCGTTGCGGCCAGCGCAGCAGGGTGGCCGCCAGGCCGAGCATCACCGCGCCACAGGAGAGGGCCGAGGGCAGCCGCGCCGCCCAGGTGCCGAGGGGGTTCCAGACCTCCTGACCGGGGAGGGCATAGAACAGCCCCATCGCCCAATAAATCAGCGGCGGCTTGTCGTAACGCGGCAGCCCGTTGACCCGGGGGATCAACCAATCTCCCGTTTCGGCCATGGCCCGGGCTGAGGCGGCAAACAGCGGCGGCGTCTCATCCACCAAGCCCGTGCTGCCGAGGCGCCAGAGAAACAACACGGCCGCGGCCACCGCCGTGAGCAGCAACACCTGGCGGCGGCGGACCGGGGCGACGGGCGGCAGCGACATCCAGCCGGGACAGCGGCTTTGAACCTATCCCGCCAGGCCCTGCAGCCAGGTCTCAACGCGGGCCGCGAAGGCCTGCTGGGAGCAGTGCTGCTCCACCCAGGCCCGGCAGCCCTGGCGCTCCACCGCCAGGGCCCGCTGGGTGGCGGCCACCAGGGCCTCGCCATCATCCGGGGGGGCCAGGGCCCCGTTCACCCCCTCCACCACCAACTCCCCGGGCCCCCCGCGCTGGTAGGCGGCCACGGGCACGCCGCAGGCCATTGCCTCCACCACCACGTTGCCGAAGGCCTCATTCCACTTGGGCGTGTTCAGCAGCACCGCACAGCGTCCCAGCTCCCTCTGCAGCTGCTCCGTGGGCAGGAAGCCGCGCCACTCCAGGGTCCCCGCCGGCACCGAGGCCGCCACCCGGGCCGCATAGGCCCGGTCCTCCTCCAATCCCCAGATGCGCAGGGGCAGGCCCAGCCGGGCGGCCACGCGCGCCCCGTCCTCCAGCCCCTTTTCCGGGGCGATGCGTCCGGCCCAGCCGAGCACGGCCTCGGGCTCGAGACAGAGCTGGTAGCGGCTCAGGTCAAAGCCATTGCCCACCAGCACCGGGGGCTCGGCCAGCTGGAAATCGGCGGCTTGGGTGGCGGTGTGAAACGCCAGGTGCCGGGGGCGCAATCGGCTGACCTCGGCAATCACCCCATCCATCGCCTCTCCCACCGAACCCATGCTCACCAGATGGGCCAGGGGAGTGGCGGTGTGGGGCGTCAGCCACAACGGCAACCAGTCGTAGGCGAGGTTGAGAATCACGCTGAAGTCGGCCTGGTGCGCCAGGGCCCGGCGCCAGAGCTTGCCGAGCAAGGCATCCACGGGCAGTTCGACCGGGTCCTGGCGGCTGCGGTGCTGCCAGCTGGGCTGGTCCGCGCCCCGCTCAAACCAGAGGGTGGCGGCCGCACAGGACGGCGGCAAGACCGACCCTTCCGCCGCCAACACCGTGACCCCATGGCCCCGCTCCAGCAGGCCGGCCACCAGGGTGGAGGCCGTGAGTTCCACGCCACCACCCCGGCCGCTGCCCAGGGCCCCCACCGGGGTGCTCACCACCAGGATTTGCATCAGGGCTGCTCCGCCGGCACCGGTCCCCGCCAGAGCTGCTGCCGCCGGTTGATCAACAACACGGACACCAGGGCCAGACCAGCCCCAAGCCACTGCAGCGGCTGCAACTGCTCATCCAGCAGCCACACCCCGCAGAGCAGGGCAAATACCGGAGTCAGGAAGGTGAGGGCGGTGAAACCCGTGAGGTCGCCGCTGCTGGCAAACCAAAAAAACAGGCCGTAGGCCAGGGCACTGCCCAGCACGGTGGCGTAGGCCATCAGGCCCCATTCCGCACCAGTCCAGCTGGGCAGCAAGGCCCCTTGCCATCCCACGCCAGCCAGCAGCGGCACCCCACCGATCAGCATGTGCCAGCCCGTAATGGCGACCGGGTCACTCTGGCTGCTGGCATAGCGGGAGAGCACCGTGCCCAGGGCCATCGCCGCCGCCGCGCCCAGCATCCAGAGCTCTCCGTGGCTCCAGGCGCGCTCACCCAGGGCCACCGGGCCCTCCAGCCACCAGTGCTGCAACACCGGCGCCGGCAATCCCAGGCACAGGATCGCGAGCAAGCCCAGCAGCAATCCGATCCAACCCACCGGATTGATCGCCTCGCCGAACAGGCTGCGGGCCAGCAGCGCCACCAGCAGGGGCTGGGAGTCGATCAGCACCGACCCCAGCCCCGCACCGGTCTGGCCCAGCCCCTGGGCCAACAGCCCCTGGAACAGGCTGCCGTCCACCAGGGCAAAGGCGAGCAGCCAGGGCCAGTCGGCGGCGGCCACCCGCAGGGAGCGCCCCAGCAGCACGGCCGCCAGCAGCACCAGTCCCCCGGCGGGCAACAGCCGCAGACTGGCCACCTGCAGGGGAGTGCCGCCATCGAGCAGGGGGCGCATGGCGGCCATCGCCGTGCCCCAGAGGGCAAAGGGCAGCAGCATCAGGGGCCAACGCAGGGCCTGGGGCATGGCGCTTCCGGGCCGACGGGGGCTTTCTTTTTAAGATCCAACCACTTCACATCGCCCCGATGCCCTGGCCCTGGCGCCGCAAGACCCGTCGCACCATGGCGCGCATCGCCATTGAGGGGGCCATCGCCGGTGCCACCCGCACCCGCGTGCTCAAGGCGCTCCGCCAGGTGGAGCAGCGGGAATGCCCTGCCCTGCTGCTGCGCATCGACAGCCCCGGCGGCACCGTGGGGGACAGCCAGGAGATCCACAGCGCCCTGCTGCGGCTGCGGGAGAAGGGCTGCAAGGTGGTGGCCAGCTTCGGCAACATCTCCGCATCCGGCGGGGTGTACATCGGCGTGGCCGCCGAACAGATCGTGGCCAACCCGGGCACCATCACCGGCTCCATCGGCGTGATCCTGCGGGGCAACAACCTCTCCAAACTGCTGGAGCGGGTGGGCGTGAGCTTTGAAACCGTCAAAAGCGGCCTTTACAAGGACATCCTCTCGCCCGATCGCGGCCTCACCGAGGGGGAGCGGGACCTGCTGCAGAGCCTGATCGACTCGAGCTACGCCCAGTTCGTCGACGCGGTGGCAAGCGGCCGGGGACTGAGCTCCGAAACGGTGCGCAGCTTTGCCGATGGCCGGGTGTTCAGTGGCGCCCAGGCCAAGGAGCTGGGTCTGGTGGATGTGCTGGGGGATGAGGAGACCGCCCGGCGGCTCACCGCGGAGCTGGCGGGTCTGGATCCTGAAAAAACCCGGCCGATCACCTTCGGCACCCCCCCGAAACGCTTTGCCGGAGTGCTCCCCGGACGCAGCCAGTTGCGTCAGTTGCGTCAGGCCCTCAGCCTGGAGTTGGCCTGGAGCGGCCAACCGCTGTGGCTGTATCGGCCATGAATGAGACCGTTGTGCTGCGGGCCCTGCGCGGGGCCACCACCGCCGAGGCCAACACGGCCGAGGCGATCGGCGCGGCCGTGGCTGAGCTGGTGGAGGTGCTGGTGGCCCGCAACGGCCTGAGCGGAGATCACCTGGTCTCGGTCACCTTTTCCGTGACCCGGGACCTGGATGCCTGTTTCCCCGCCGCCATCGCCCGCCGCCAGGTCGGCTGGGACCAGGTGGCCCTGCTCGACTGCCAGCAGATGGCCGTGGCTGGTGATCTGCCCCGCTGCATCCGTCTGCTGGCCCATGCCTGGCTGCGGCCGGAACAGGAGCCGGTGCATCCCTACCTGCGGGATGCCGCCCGGCTTCGACCCGACCGCGCCCACCCCTAGGCAGGTCCGCCAGCTGTGGCGCCGGCCACCCGCACCACCGGGGCCGGCGCCGGCTGATGAGAATTGAAGTCTTGATCGGTATCCCCTGATGGGACTTTCCCGCCTTCATTGCCTGCTTGGCCGGCGTGCCGCGGCCCTGGCCACCAGCGCAGCTCTGGCCGGGGTTGGGGCCGTCGCCCTCAGTGCCCACCCCGGAGCCGTGCAGGCCCAGGGCACCCCGAGCCTGATGGAGTTCCGCTGGGACAACACCAAGGACTACCGCAAGCTCTACTACTTCATGACCTACACCGAGCGGCTCAAGCGCTCGGAGTATTACCTGATCCTCAAACCGAAGGACCGCAAAACCGCGATCCTCAAATTGAGTATCACCATCCCTAGCTACTTCGACACCAAGATCGATCCCAAACGGGTGAAACTCTGCAAGATGAGCGAAGGGGGAATGATGTCACGCACCAAGTGCCAGGAAACGATCCCGGCCACCATCGAAATTGCCGAAAACGGCAGTGCCATCGAGATCTTTCCCGACACCCCCGTTCCGGATACCGGCACGATCGGCGTGTACATGAACATCTTCAACCCCTTCAACATCGGCATGTACCAGTTCAATGCCCTGGCCCAGGCCCCTGGAGATGTGCCGATAGCTGGCTATCTGGGCAGCTGGCTGATCCAGATCGATCCACCTTCCCCCTGAGCCGACCAGCCCCGCCAACCCCGCCTGATAGGTTGGCTTCAACGCCCATTACCGACGCGACCAGCGCAGCGAACAGAGAGCCATGACCAAGCGCACCCTGGAAGGAACAAGCCGTAAGCGCAAGCGGGTGTCTGGGTTCCGCGTGCGCATGCGCACCCACACCGGCCGTCGCGTCATCCGCTCCCGCCGCCGTCGTGGCCGCGCCCGCCTCGCTGTCTGAGGCCCTTGGCCCTGCCCCAGCGCCACCGGCTCAAGGGGCAACGCGTCTTTGATCGTGTGTACCAGAAGGGCCGACGCATCCACGGTTCCTACCTGGTCCTCCGGATCCTCGAAGCCCTTCCTGGGTTGCTCCCAGCCGAGCAACAGGCCTGTCCCCCCAGTCCGTGGCGGTGCGGAGTCGTGGTGAGCAGCAAGGTGCACAAGCGCTCGGTCCGGCGCAACCGGCTGCGGCGTTTGCTGCATGCCCACCTGCTGGCCCAGCCGATCGAGGCGGGTGA
>JBIIQK010000062.1:0-8202 GCA_044342135.1 Cyanobium sp. | reverse complement strand
GAAGGCCCCCTGGCCGAGGCGCACCCCCATCGCCAGCAGTTCCTGACGGGTCTCTCGGTCGCCCACGAACTCAGCCACCACCAGGGTGCCGAGCCCCTTGGCCAGCTTCACCACCGCCTCGATGATCAGCCTGTCGGCGGGGTCGTTTTCCGTGCCCAGGCCCCGCACGTATTCCCCGGCGATTTTGAGCAGATCGACGGGTAGATGTTTGAGGTAGTAGAAGCTGCCGAAGGCCGCTCCAAAGTCGTCCAGCGCCAGCCGGCAGCCGAGGGTGGTGAGCACCCGGCCCAACTGGCGGGCCCGTTCGAGGTTGGCCATCGCCACCGATTCCGTGAGCTCGAAGATCAGCAGCTCGCGGGGAAAGGTGCTGCCCGCCAGGTGGGTCTCGAGAAACTTGGCGAACCGATCCCCCTGCAGGGACGCGCCACTGATGTTCACCGCCAGGGCGATGGGTTGGGCCTGGTGCATCTCCTCCAGCAGGGTGATGGCCCGCCCGGTGACCCACTCATCGATGTCGATCGCCATGCCGAAGCGTTCGGCCGTGTAGAGGAATACCGCCGGAGGAATGAGGATGCCTCCGGGCGCCCGCAGCCGGATGACCAGCTCGTAGAAGGCCACCGCATCGGTCTGCAGATCGATCACCGGTTTGGCATGCAGCACGAAGCCGTCGTGGTCGAGGGCTTCGCGGATGCGTTCCGACCACAGCAACCGGGCCGTCACCTTCTCGTGCAGGCCGCTGTCGGTGGCAAACACCTTGACGCAGCCTCGGCCCGATTCCTTGGCCTGGTACAGGGCCAGGTCGGCGTTGATCAACACGTCGTCGGCGCACTGGCCGTCGTCGCCGTGGAAACCCGCTACCCCGCAGCTGGCAGCCACGGTGATGCCCTGCCCTGCCCCCTCCACCACCACCGCCCCAATGGCCTGGAGCAGCTTTTGGGCGTGGCTTTCGGCCTCCAGGAGGTTGGATTCCGGCAGCAGCACGGCGAATTCATCGCCGCCGAGCCTGGCTACCAGATCGGTTTCGCGCGAGTTGCCGGTGAGGGCGGCGGCCACCGCGATGATCAGGGCATCGCCGGCGGCGTGGCCGTACTGGTCGTTGACAGTCTTGAAGTTGTCGAGGTCGAGCATAATCACGGCGCCGCCGCCGCCATGGCGACGGCCGTAGGCCAGCTGGCGGTCGACGTCGATCCGGAAACGCCGCTGGTTGTACAGCGAGGTGAGCGGGTCGTGGTCGGCGAAGTACTCCAGCTGGCCGACGAAATGCTTGCGTTCGGAGATGTCATGCACCTGCACGACCAGGGCTCCACTGCGGCTGCCTGTCAGGTCATGGCCCTGGGCCACGGTCACCAGCCCCCAGGTGCGATGGCCATCGGCGTGCTCGAAGCGCTTCTCGAAGCTGCAGGTTTCCATGTCGCCTCTGCAAAGGCGGGCAATCAGGTCTTCGAACAGGGCGACGTCGTCGCGGTGCACCAGCTCCGCAAACGACAGACCCGTGAGCTCCTGCTGGGTTCGACCGGTGAAGAAGGCCATGGCCCCATTCGCCGCCAGGATCGTGCCCAGGCCGCCGCGCTCCTGGCTCGGCGCCACGAAGGCCATCGGGATCCCCGCATCGGCAAAGGCGCTATCGCCCAATTCCAGGGGCATGGGGAAATCCGCGGCGGGTCCCCGAGGTTGGGGCCCTTGCCTTCATCGTGACAGCAAGTCAGCGGTTCAGACCAGTCCGTGCTTCAGACCAGTCAGTGCTTCAGACCATGTCGCCGGGTTGCACCCAGCGATCGAATTCCTCGGCGCTGATCTCGCCGAGCACCAGGGCGGCCTCCTTGAGGCTGAGCTGGTGGTTGTGGGCGTGCTTGGCGATGGCGCAGGCCCGGTCGTAGCCGATGGCCGGGGTGAGGGCCGTGACCAGCATCAGGCTTTGATCCAGCAGGGTTTCGATCCGGCTTTCGTTGGCCTGGAGCCCCTCGATGCAGTGCTCGCGGAAGCTGGTGCAGCCTCCCGCCAGCAGGCCGATGCTCTCGAGCACGTTGTGGGCGATCACCGGTTTGAACACGTTCAGCTCGAAGTTGCCCTGGCTGGCGGCCAGCTGGACGGCGGTGTTGTTGCCCATCACCTGCACGGCCACCATCGTCAGGCTTTCGGCCTGGGTGGGGTTCACCTTGCCCGGCATGATCGAGCTGCCCGGTTCGTTTTCCGGAATCACCAGCTCGCCGAGGCCGCAGCGGGGCCCGCTGGCCAGCCAGCGGATGTCGTTGGCGATTTTCATCAGCGAGCCGGCCAGCACGGTGAGGGCGCCATGGGCCGCGGCCAGGGGCTCATGGCCAGCCAGGGCCTGAAACTTGTTGGGGGCTGAGGTGAAGGGCAGGCCCAGGCGCTCGGCCAGCCGTGCCGCCACCGCCTCGCCGAAGCCGGGGGGGGCATTGAGGCCCGTGCCCACGGCCGTGCCACCGATGGCCAGCTGGCGCACCTGGGGCAGGCTGGCCCGCAGGCTCTCGAGGGCCAGTTCGAGCTGGGCTCCATAGCCGCCGAACTCCTGGCCCAGGCTCAGGGGCACCGCATCCTGGAGGTGGGTGCGGCCGATTTTGATGATGGCCTTGAAAGCCTCGGCCTTGGCGGCCAGGGCAGCCCGCAGGGCCTCCACCGCCGGGATCAGGTTGCGTTCCAGCTCCAGGGCCACGGCCACGTGGAGGGCGGCGGGAAAGGTGTCGTTGCTGGATTGGCTGAGGTTGACATGGTCGTTGGGGTGCACCGGGCTCTTGCTGCCCAGCACGCCGCCGGAGGCTTCGATCGCCCGGTTGGCGATCACCTCGTTGACGTTCATGTTGGTCTGGGTGCCGGAGCCCGTCTGCCACACCTTGAGCGGGAATTCCGCGTCGAGGCGGCCGGAGGCCACCTCCTCTGCCGCAGCCACGATCAGGGCGGCCAGCTCGGGGCTGAGCTTGCCCTTGGCCTGGTTCACCTCGGCGCAGGCGGCCTTGAGCTGGCCAAAGGCATGCACCACCGCCAGGGGCATGGCCTGGCCGAAGGGGAAGTAGTGGATGGAGCGCTGGGTCTGGGCCCCCCAGTAGTGCTGTTCGGGAACCTCGATCGCCCCCATGCTGTCGGTTTCGAGGCGGCCCATCAGCGGCTCACCACCTCCGAATTGAGCTCGTTGAAGCTCTCGGTGCTGCTGCGGGTGCCGCCCTCCGGCAGGGGGATGCCGGTGGCCTGGCTCACGGCGGTGTTGATGGCATCCACATCCACGGCGCCCTGCTCATCGAAGATCACCTTGCCGTCGGGGTTGAACACGACCACCTGGGGCACCCGGCCCCGCCAGTAGTGGGCCGGATCGGTGGGTCCGGCATCCCCGCGATCCTGCAGCGGGTCGGTGACCAGGGGGATCAGCTCGATGGTGTTGAGCCACACCCGCTGCAGCTCCGACACCACCGCCGAAAACTGCTTGCTGGCCGCGTCGTCATCGAGGTAATAGATGACCACGGCCGTGCGGTGGTCGGCGAGGGCCTGGGCGAGGGTGCTGCGGGGTGGCACCAGGGAGCCGTTGCCGGCGTAGAGGGCATAGATGTTGCCGTCGTAGCTGTTGCTGGTGAGCGAGGCCTGGGCTGGGGCGGCGGGCACCAGGCCCCAGAGGCCTACCGCCAGCCCCACCCCCAGGGCGGTGGTGAGCAGACCCTGCAGGAGGTTTCTGAGGTTTGTCAGCACCGACCCGATCCGTCCCATTCCGAACTGCCCACCAAGTGGAGCCATTGTGACCGGGCGTCAGCTGCGGCCCAGGCTGCGGCCCATGCCCTGGGCGATGCCCCGCCCCACCAGGCCGATGGCGCGGCCCAGCACCCGGGTGAGCAACACCACCACCAGATCGCCCAGGCCCCGCACCAGGGCCTGCACCTGGGGAGCCAGGGCATCGCGGGTTTCCAGGCTGAGGGTCACCAGTTGCTGCAACCAGCCGAGCTGGCGCAATTCGGCGTCGCGGGGCTCGGTGAGCTCCTGGCAGCGGATGGAGCCATCCCGCAGGCAGTAGAGCCGGCGGCGGCTCTCGTAGAGGCTGATCGGCCGCTCCACCCAGCTGGTCCAGCGCTGCTGGGCGTTGAGCTGGTTGCGCAGCCGTTCCAGGTTGCGGGTGGCCAGGAGTTCGGGCTGGAGCAGGTAGCGGCGCAGTTCCGGCCAGCTGCCGCAGCTGGCGAGCACTTCGGCGCTCACCAGTTCGGCGGTGCGCACCAGCCAGTTGCTGAGCAGCAGCTCCAGGTGCAGCACGGCCCGTGGCTCGTCGGCCGCCACCAGCTGGCCCTCCACCAGCAGGGGCTGGGCCCGCACCAGGGCGGCCAGCATGGGTTGGGGATCGGGCAGTTCCGGGTCGGTTCCCGCCAGCTCACTGCTGCGGATCAGGGTTTCGGCCACGGGCTGGAGCTGGCCGTCCCGGGGGAGCTGCACGTAGGGATTCACCAGGCTGCGCAGGGCCTGCTGGCGGAGTTCCGGCTGCCAGGTGTCCCAGCGCTCCTGCAGGGGCTGATTGGGGGCTTCGTCGGCCAGCAGCCGTTGGCGCAGGTTGTCCACCTGGCCCATCAGGGCCTGCAACAGATCCCGGCGGCGCTCCGGGCTGAGGCCCTCCAGGGCCAGCAGCTGGCCGCTGCGGTTGGTGAGCCCCGCCTCGGCGCCAGCCTCCAGGCGCTGGCGAATGGCACGCCAGATCCCATCGGCGCTGCGCTGCTGCAAGGTGATCGCCAGCACCGGTTCCGCCCGCTCCGGCCCGGCGGAGCGGTTGGTGGCAGGAGTGGGCAGCGCCTCGGCCCCCGGGCCCCAGGCCAGGCTCATCGGCCCCCAGAGCAGCAGCAGCAGTTGCCGGGCCGCGGACAGTTCCCGCAGGCGCCCCTGCAGCACGAGCAGGTGGACGAGGTTGGTCGGGAGTGGGGTCAGCAGGCGTTGGATCGCCTGGCTGTCGGCATCGATCTGCTGCAGGCCACTGATCAGCAGCCACTGGCCCAGGCCCAGGGTGGCGCCGGGTTCGGGGCTGGCCAGCGCCGCCGCTGACCCGGAGGCCGCCGCCAGCACCCGGCCACCGGCAAGCAGGGTGGCGATCGCCTCGAGCAGCTCCTGGGGCGTTGGGGTCTCCAGCACGCCCGCGGCGGGCAGTTGCAGCAGGGTGCCATTGGCCAGGCCGTGGCCGGCGGGCAGCAGCAGCAGCAGCGGCGCCGGCTGCCAGCGCTCCTGGAGCAGCTGGAGTTCCTGGGCCAGGGCCTCCAGCGAGGCTCCTCTGCCGACCGGGCGGCCCATCTGCCAGACCACCAATTGGGGTAGGCCGCTCAGCTCTTCGGGCGACTGGGCCACCGTGTAGAGACTCGCCTGGGCGGTGAGCAGGCGGGTCAGTCCATCGCGCAGCAGCGGTTCAGCAAACAGCAGCAGCTGCGCACTCACGGGACGGGTTGAGCAATGGGGGAACGTTAACGAGCCCGACCCGGTTTCTCCAGTGTCCGGTTGGGGTCGGATCAGCCGGGACGGCGCCGGCCGGTGAGATGCAGGGTGTAGCTCTGGATGGTGAAGCCGGTGTGGTGCTCAATTTGGTCGAGCAGGGCTTGGGGGAGCTCCACATCCAGATCCTGGATGGCGCCTGAGTCGGTGCAGGTGAGGTGGCTGTGCGGATCGCTGCGATAGCCGTAGAGCCGGCCGCTGGCCCGATCGAGGCATTCGATCACCCCGGCCGATTGGAGGGCTTCGAGGTTCTGGTACACCGAGGTGTGGCCGATGTTGCGCCCCAGGTTGTTCAGCTTTTCAAAGATGTCGCGGGCGCTGAGGTGACTTTTCTCCGCCCAGAGCAGATCCAGCACCATGCGCCGCTGGCGGCTGAGCCGCATGCCCAGCTCCCGGCAGCGCTGGTAGACGTCGTCGACAGTTCTGGCGAAGCCGTGACTGGTGGTGGCTGGGGTGGAAAGGGCGTCGGCGAGCACGCGACACACCTCAAATCGTGATGAATCTGTTATAGGCCAACCCGCAACCGATCCGCTTTCGGTGTGGGGACCGTTGCATGGGCCTCTAGGGCCATCAACCGGCCCCTGCCCGCCAACGGCGTGTGGAGGCCCAGCTGACCCAGGGCATGCCAGTAGGTGGCGGTGTTGACCGCGATCACCGGCTTGCCCAGCTCCTGCTCCAGCTCCTCCACCAGGGAGGTGGCCACCAGGTTGGTGCCCACCTGCAGCAGGCCATCGACGTCGTCGTGGTTCACGGCCCGGAAGGCGGCGCGGATCTGCTCGGCGCCGATTCGCGCTGAAAACACCTTGCCCTTTTGGGCACTGGCCAGACATTCCATGGCCGCCACCTCAAACCCTTCGCCTTGGAAGTGGTGGATCACGGCGGCGTCCGCCTGCGCGGGAAAGGGGTTGACGATGCCGAGACGCCGGCAGTTCAGGGCCCGCAGCGCCGCCGTGACGGCGGCGGTGGCGGTGGTCACGCCCAGACCACTCGCCGCTTCCAGGCTGGCCCTGAGCCGTTGGGCCACGCCGGCCGCCGCCGGCATGTACTCGGGGGAGTAGCCGAGCACCAGGTGGTCCGGCTCGCAGGCCTGCATCAGGGCGATCGCGGGTTCCATGAGCTCCAGCAACCGCTCCGGAGTGGCCGGCAGTTCCGGAAACGGAAAGCGGAAGGTGTGGTTGGTCACCCCTGGGGGTTGGAGGGAGGCCAGATCGGGCTCCACCATCGTGTTGCTGGCGGGCACCAGCACCGCCAGCACGGCCCGCGTATCCAGGGCGTCGGTCACGGTGGGGCGGGAAGTTGATCAGGCCATCATCGACGTCGCGGCCGGATCCTGCAGCCGGCCCTCATCGATGGCCTGCAGGGCCTCGGCCAGATCGACGCGGCCGTCGTAGAGGGCGCGGCCCACGATCACCCCCTCCACCCCCAGGGGTGCCAGTGCGAGCAGGGAGAGCAGGTGCTCGAGGGTGCCGATGCCGCCGGAGGCGATCACCGGCACGGCACTGGCCTCGGCCATGGCCCGCAGCGCCTCCAGGTTGGGCCCCGCCAGGGTGCCGTCGGTGGCGATGTCGGTGCTGATGATCGCGGCGATGCCGCTGGCGGAGAAGCGCCGAGCCAGGTCTGTTGCTTCGGTGCTGCTTTCCTCGATCCAGCCGCGGGTGGCCACCTTGCCGTTTTTGGCATCGATGCCCACCACGATGCGGCCGGGGTGACGGCTGGCCAGGGCGTCCACCAGGTCGGGCTGTTCGAGGGCCACGGTGCCGAGGATCACCCGATCCAGCCCGCAGGCCAGCAGCTCTTCGGCCCGCTCGGCATTGCGCACGCCTCCGCCCAGCTGCACCGGGATGGTGAGGGCGGCGGTGATCGCCTTGATCGCGGCGTCGTTGACCGGTTCGCCGCTGCGGGCGCCGTCGAGATCCACCAGGTGCAGCCGCCGGGCCCCCTGCTGCTGCCAGCTCAGCGCCTGGGCCACGGGGTCGTCGCTGAAGCGGGTCACCTGGTCGTAGTCGCCCTGGTGCAGCCGCACGCACTGGCCGTCGAGCAGATCAATGGCGGGGATCACCTGCATGGATGGGGCCGGGGGCAATTGCTGCCAGCCAGGCTGCCAGAGCTGGCGGTTGCGCAACTCCCGCAGCGGCACCATCAGGCGCCAGCCGCGCTCAAGCACGGCCTGGAGTTCCACGGCCCGCTCCGCGCCCCGGCCCCGCTCGCCCACCAGCGCGAAGTGGCGGTAGCCCCGGGTCTGGCCCAGCAGGGGGGGCTGGGCGGTCCAGGCGGTGGCCAGACGCATCGCGGCAGGAGCTCGAACAGCCAATTCTGGGCCAGATTGATGGGCTGGTTGCGCTGCCGTTGATGACGCCGAATCCGTTCCGCCTGCTCGGCCCTGGTGCCGGGGCTGCGCTGGTGAGCTGCCTGCTCAGCGCCCAGGCGCTGCCGGCCGGTGCCGCACCGGCGCAATCGCCGCTGCGTCTGGTGCTGGTTCCCAAGGTGGGCCACCCCTGGTTTGAGGAGGTGCGCCAGGGGGCCCTCGATGCGGGGCGGATGATCACCGCCGAGACGGGCCGGCTGGTGCGCGTCGACTACCAGCCTCCGGCCGAGGCCACCATCGAGCAGCAACTGCAGGTGCTCCGCCGGGCCATCGCCACAAAACCGGATGGGATCTTCATCGATCTGCTCGACGCTGCCCGGCTGACGCCCCTGCTGCGGGAGGCCCGGGCGGCGGGGATCCGGCTGGCGGTGTTTGAT
>JBIIQK010000061.1:0-8232 GCA_044342135.1 Cyanobium sp. | reverse complement strand
TCACCGAAGGGTGCAAACAATTCCGCGACGTCTTCCTGCTCAGCACGGAAGGGAAGGTTGCCAACAAAGATGCTCACGAACCAGAGATCGACCGCGTGGCCGATGCATGTGGGCCATTGGGCCGCTAACCAACCCACCCTAAGACGCCTGAAGAAAACTGCCTGCTCTCAGGAGGCCAGGTGCATCCGCATCCGCTGCAACTGCCTCTCCACTTGCTCGAAGCCGGTGCCCCCCTCGCTGCGGCGGGCCGCCACCACCTGGCGCGGACTGATGGCCCCATAGATGTCAGCTTCAAAGGCCGGATGGAGCTGCTGCCAGCGCTCCAGCGGCAGATCGGCCAGTAGCACTCCCTCGGCCAGGCAGCCCTTCACCAGGCCCCCCACCAGCTGATAGGCCTCCCGGAAGGGCACCCCCTTCGCCACCAGGTAGTCGGCCACATCGGTGGCATTGGAGAAATCCGCCGCCACCGCGGCCTCCAACCGCTGGGGCCTGAACTCCAGACCCTCCTCAAACAGGATCGCCATCGCCTCCAGGCAATCCAGGCAGGTGCGCACCCCATCGAACAGGGCTTCCTTGTCCTCCTGGAAATCCTTGTTGTAGGCCAGGGGCAGACCCTTGATCATCGTCAACAGCCCCATCAGGTGGCCGAACACCCGGCCGCTCTTGCCGCGCACCAACTCGGGGACATCGGGATTCTTCTTTTGCGGCATCAGGCTGCTTCCCGTGGCGCAACGGTCGGTGAGGCCCACGAAACCAAACTCCTCGGACGCCCAGAGGATCACCTCCTCGCTCAGGCGACTGAGGTGCACCAGCACCAGGCTGGCAGCGGCCATGAACTCCACGGCGAAATCCCGGTCGCTCACCGCATCCAGGCTGTTGGCGTAGATGGCGTCAAAGCCGAGCTCTGCGGCGGTCTGGCGCCGATCGATCGGCACCGGCGTGCCGGCCAGGGCCGCCGCCCCCAGGGGGCAGATGTTGACCCGCCGGCGCACATCGGCCAGACGCTCGCGATCGCGCTCGGCCATCTCGATGTAAGCGAGCAGGTGGTGGGCCAGGCACACCGGCTGGGCCCGCTGCAGGTGGGTGTAGCCGGGGATCAGCACCGTGCTGTGACGCTCGGCCTGGGCCAGCAGGGCCCGCTCGAAGCGCAGCAGGGCCCCATCGATCGCCCCGATCTGCCCCCGCAGCCAGAGGCGCAGATCGGTGCCCACCTGGTCGTTGCGGCTGCGGCCGGTGTGCAGCTTCTTGCCCAGGGGGCCCAGCAGATCAATCAGGCGCCGTTCCACGGCGAAGTGCACGTCTTCGGCCTCCAGGCCGGGGTTGAACGCGCCGCGATCCGCTTCAGCGCGCACCTGCTCGAGGCCATCGATCAGCTGAGCGGCCTCGGCCTCCGTGATCACGCCACAGCGGCCCAGCATGCGGGCATGGGCAATGGAGCCATCCAGGTCCTGCTGCAGCAGGGCGATGTCAAAGCCGATCGAGGCGTTGAAGCGCTCAATGGCCGGATGCAGACCCTGCTCAAAGCGCTGGCTCCAGGTGGAGGCGGTGGAATCAACAGCCATTCAGGGCTAGGCGCTCGGCGCTGGGCAGGGAATCAGCTTGGCAGGGAGGGCAACATCACCTCCTCCCGCACCTTGAGCACCACCATCGAGGCATCGTCATCCAACTGGCGGTCGGCCCCCACAAAGCGGTCGAGCCGGGCAAACAACTGATCGAGAATCCCCTGGGCGCCGATGCCGGAGCGGCAGGCGGCCTGCAGGTTGCGCACCAGCCGCTCCTCGTCGAACCGCTCGCCACTGAAACCGGAGGCCTCGGTGACCCCATCGGTGTAGTACAGCAACACATCGCCCGGCTCCAGCACGACCTGGGCGATGCCGTAATCGGCATCGCTCTGCAGGCCGATCAACAGACCAGGCGCATCGAGACGGTCCACCTGGTTGCGCTGGCGCCGCCAGATCAGCGGCGGATTGTGGGCCGCATTGGCGTAGCGGAGCAGGCGCGTGCGCGGGTCGTAATCGGAATAAAACAGGGTCACAAACCGGTGCGAGTGGGCCAGGTCCTCCTGGGCCAGCTGGTTGAGGTCGTGGAGGATGCGCTCGGGGGAATGGCCACTCAGCACCTCGGCCCGCAACATGCCGCGCAGCAAGGTCATCAGCAGGCCGGCCGGCACACCCTTGCCCATCACATCCCCCATCACCAGGGCCCAGCGGGCCTGTTCGCGGCGGCGTCCCAGCAGCTGGGGCCGAGTGGGAATGAAGTCGTAGTAGTCGCCGCCCACCTGGAAGGCCGGCCGGCAGCGGGCGGCCAGCTCCACCCCGTCAATCACCGGACAGTGGTCGGGCAGCAACTGGGCCTGGATCTCGGCACCGATGCTGAGCTGGCGATCGAGCCGCTCATGGCGCCGCATGGTCTGCTGCAGGGCCTCATTCTCCAGGGCCACGGCGGTGAGATCGGCCACTAGCTGGAGATGGCGGCGGTGCACTTCACTCCAGGCAAATCCCTGGCGCCCACTGAAGATGTAGAGACGGCCGCGGGGCAGGCTGCGGCAGACCACGGAGGTGGCGAACACCTGGGTGTCACCGAGCAGGCGGCCGATGCGCTGATCGAGCAGGGCCACCACGGCCTCCTCGCCACTGAGGGCAGCCAGCTCGGCATCGCCGAGGGCCGCCAGTTGGCGCATCAGCTCGGCGCAGCGGTCCTCAGGAGTGGCCTGCAGTTGCTCACGCCAGAGCCGCCCATCCTCGTGGAACACCACCAGCACCGCCCCCTCGGCCTCCACGAGTCGGGCCGCCACCAAGGGCACCAGCTCCAGGAAGCGGCCGAGATTGGTGAAACTGCGCAGGGTGAAGGCCAGGGAGGCCAGCAACTCCTGGTTGCGGCGCTGCTCCCGGCTGAGGCTGTCCAGCAGCTGCCGCAGGGAGGCCGCAGCCGAAAGCACCGGCCCTGCTGCCGAGGCGGCCTGCTGGAGCGGATGGGGGGGCGGCTTGTTGCTCACCGATTGCGCACGGGGCGGCCGCGGCGGGTTCGCAAGATAGCTCTAGAAGCCGGCCCTGCCCGAGCGGCTTAACGGGCCAGCAGGGCCTCCACAAACTCGAAGCTGTTGAAGGGCCGCAGGTCGCGGATGCCTTCGCCGGCACCAATGAATCGGATCGGCAGGCCCGCCTCAGAGGCCACCGCCAGGGCGACGCCGCCGCGGGCACTGCCATCGAGCTTGGTGAGCACCACACCGGTGAGCCCGGCGGCCTTGGCAAAGGCCATGGCCTGGCGCAGGCCGTTCTGACCCTGGCTGGCATCGAGCACCAGCAACGACTCCACCACCGCCTCCGGCGCCAGCTTGTCGACGATGCGGCGCACCTTGCTGAGTTCCTCCATCAGGTTGTGCTTGGTCTGCAGCCGACCGGCCGTGTCCACCAGCACCAGCTCGATGCCCTTGGCCTGGGCGGCGCCGATGGCGTCGTAGACGACGGCCGCCGGATCGGCGTTGGCACTGGGGTTGGCAATCACCGGCACGTCGCTGCGGTCGCCCCACACCTGCACCTGCTGCACCGCCGCGGCCCGGAAGGTGTCGGCGGCGGCGATCAGGCAGCTGTAGCCACTGCGCACCGCCAGGTTGGCCAGCTTGCCCAGGGTGGTGGTCTTGCCGACGCCGTTGACCCCCACCATCAGCCAAACGTTGAGCTGCTGGCGCTGGGGGGCGAGCAGCGCCTGGCCGCTGGAGTCGATCGGTTGGTCGAGGATGGCGCGCAGCTGTTCTTTGAGGAAGCGCAGGCCCTCGGCGGGATCCACCACCTCCTCGTTCAGGCGTTTGCGCAGGGCATCCAGCACCTGGTCGGTGGCCTGGACGCCCACATCGGCCCGCAACAGGGTCGTTTCCAGGTCGTCGACCACCTCCGGGGTGAGCGGATCGTCGCCGAGGGTGTCGAGCAACTGGGTGACGAAGCCCTGGCGGGTTTTCTCCAGGCCCTGGCGCAGGCGTCCCAGCCAGTCGATCTCTTCGAGCGACACCTGATCGGCCCGCTTGCCCTGGGCCGCCAACACTTCCGCCGACCAGGTGAAGGTGGTGTCAAACGCGCCGAGGCTGGGCTCAGCGGAATCGCTTTCGGCCGACGGCTGGGGAGCCTGGGCTGACGCGGAGGGCGTTGCGGACACCGCTGGGGCCGCGGCGGTGATCGCCTGCTGACGCTCGGCCCTCTGGGCCGCGGCCTGCTCCAGCAGCGAAAGGCTGGGAGCTGCAGCAGCAGCTGGTGCCGGTGTGGATACAACCGGTGTGGAGGAGGCCAGCGTCGGTGCAGGGAGCGCAGGGGAGATCTGTCCGGGTTCGTCCGGACTCTGTACAGGCTGTACAGAGTCCGGAGCAGCCGCAGACGTCGCTGAGGCTGCTGCGGGGGGGAGATCGGTGGTCTGCTGCGCCGTCTGCTGGGCCTGCTTCTGGGCTTCCTGCTGGGCCTTGAGGCGGGCGTAGGCCTGGCGGGCCCACTCGAGGGCCTCGGCGTTGGGATCGGGATTGGGCTCCGGATCAACCGAATCGCCCCTGGGCTGGTCAGCGGCGGGGGCCGCTGGGACCGAAACATCCGGGGCGGCCGGCGGCTCAGCAGCCTCGGGTGGCGCGGCCTCGCCCTCGGTTGCGGCAGGCCCGGTGCGATTGAACCAGTCGTAGACCATGGTGCGCTCAGGCCTCCGCCACAGGCCGGGCAGCCGTGAAGCGCCGCAGCACGCCGTTGATCATGCGGCGGCCCTGCTCGTCGCTGTAGCGGTTGGCCAGTTCCACGGCCTCGTTGCAGGCCACGGCGGCGGGGGTGCGGAAGCTGTCGAGATCCACAGCCGCCAGCCGCAGGATGTCGCGGTCGATGCGGGGCAAACGGGTGAGACGCCAGCCCTCCATCACCCCGTCGAGACGGGCATCGATGGCTTCCCGGTCGCGCAGCACCGCCTCCACCCGGGCGATGGCGCCGCGGCGCACCTCGTCCTGGTCGGCCAGCAGCAGCAACCGGGGCAGCTCCAGGCTGGCGGAAAGGCGGTTGAGGGCCTGTTCGGCCGCGGCCAGGCCGGCATTGAGGTGTTGCCGCACCCGCGGCAACTGCTGCTCGCCCTGCTCCTGCAGCTCACTGTCGAGCAGCTGCTGCTGGGCCGTCTGCAGATCTTCGGCGGAGCGGTCCAGGGCCTCGCGCACGTGCTGGCTGAGGGTGGCCAGCACCTGCTGGAGCAGCCCCTCCATCGCCGAGGGCTGGGCGGCGGGGGTCGCGCCGGCGCGGTCACTGGTCTGGCCGAGCATCAGCAGGGCCAGTTCACGGGAGAGGGTGCGGCTCTGCATCAGGACGGCTCTGCCTCAGGAGAGTTGGGGGGTGCGCAGCTGGGCCAGCAGGCTCGAGAAACTGCGGTTGGGAGTGGACCGTTCGTCGGGATTGACGATGCCGGCGGAAATGATCGTGCGGAAGGCATCCTCCACCGAGATCTCCAGGTCCTTGACCGATCCCTCCGGCACGACGGTGTACCAGCCGGTGGTGGGGTTGGGAGCCGTGGGGATGAACACACTCAGCATCGGCTCGGTGAATCCGGCCTGCAGGGCGCTGCCGATGGCGCCGGTGACAAAGCCCAGGGCGTAGAGCCCCTCCCGGGGGTACTCGACCAGCACCACCCGGCGGAACTTGGAGGAATTGCCCTGCAGGAAGGTTTCCAGCAGCTGCTTGAGGGTCTTGTAGACCGAGCCGGCCAGCGGAATCCGCAGCAGGGTGCCCTCACCGAATTCCAACAGCCAACGGCCCACGATGTTGCGGGCCATCAGGCCGATCAACAGGATGCCCAGCAGGGGCACCAGCAGGCCCACCCCCAGGTTGATCAGTTCCTGCAACAGCGGGTTGAGCGTGTTGAAGGGATTGAACTGCTTGGGGATGGAGGTGAGAAACGCCAGCACGAAACGGCTCACCGTGGTGGCGAGCCAGATGGTGGTGGCCAGGGGGATGACCACCAGCAGGCCGGCGATCAGGTCGTTCTTGAGGTCGGCCTGAAGCCGATCCCCGAGGGGCTGATCAGATCTGGGACTGGATTGAACCAAGTGACAACCCGGGGGCCCGGCCTACTAGCTACCTGTTGGCAACTTAGCCAGCCGGGCTCACAGCAGGGCCACCAGGGCCACCAGCACGAAGCCCACGGCCAGCACCACGGCGGTGCCGGTGCCGCCATAGCGGCGCTGGTTCACGGTGAGGTCGCGGGCGCGCTGCTGCTGTTGCAGCTGATCGTCGGCCTGTTGGAGCTGGCGCTCCATAAAGGCCTTGGCGGCCTGCTGCTTCTGCTCCGGCGAGGCATCGGCAGGGATCTGGCCGGCCTGCTCGGCCTGGGCGATCAGCTGCTCGATCACCTGGGGGTTCTGCATCTGGGCGCGGGCCATGGCCAGCTGACCCTTGCGGGCGGCGAGCTGCTGGTCAGCCTGATCGGACAGGGCCCGGTCGCCACTGATCGAGACCGGTATGGCCACGAGATTGGCCAGGGCCAGCAGGATGGCCAGCACCGCCACCAGCCAACGCAGGGGAGTGCGGCCCGCGGCCGGATGGTCGAGGCGACTGCCAAACAGCATCAGCAGCAGGCCCACCAGGGCCATGGGCGACTGGGTCACCAGCCGGTCCATCAGCAGCTGGCGATAGCCCTCCTCGCTCCAGTTCCAGGAGCCCAGCAGCACCAGCATCTGGAGGGCCAGCAACACGACCAGGGTGAGGCCGAGCCAGCGGAGCAGGTGGCCCAGACGGCCAAAGGAGGCGGTGCTCACAGGATGCGCTCGCGGCAGATTGAGGGAACGGCGCAACTGTACGGGCGATGACGCGCGACGCCCACCACGAGCTGGCACACCAGTTAAAGGAGCAGGCGCGGCAGCTGGGGTTTGACCCGGTGGGCCTCGCCGCCGTGCCCGCCGGGGAACGGCTGAGCCTGCGAACGGCGGCCCTGGAGCGTTGGCTGGCCGCCGGGTACCAGGCCGACATGGGCTGGATGGCCGACCCGCGCCGGCGCGCGGTGGAGCAGCTGCTGCCAGGGGTACGCAGCCTGCTGGCCGTGGGCCTCAACTATTACGTGGAGGCCGATCGGGCCCCGGGGGCGCTCAAGGTGGCGCGCTACGGCTGGGGCCGGGATTACCACCGGGTGATCGAGGGACGGCTGCGCCGGCTGGGGCGCTGGCTGGACGAGCGGGTGCCGGGAGTGCGCTGGCGGGCCTGCGTGGACAGCGCGCCGCTGATGGACAAGGCCTGGGCGGAAGAGGCCGGCCTGGGCTGGATCGGCAAGCACGGCAACCTGATCCATCGCCGGCGGGGCTCCTGGCTACTACTGGGTCACCTGCTCACGAGCCTGGAGCTGCCGGCCGACGACCCCGCCGAGCCCCTGTGTGGCAGCTGCAGCCGCTGCCTGCCGGCCTGCCCCACCGGCGCCATCTCCGAGCCCTTCGTGGTGGACAGCCGCCGCTGCCTGGCCTTCCACACCATCGAAAACCGCGATCCCGAACTGCCCGCCGCGATCGCCGGGGCACTGGAGGGCTGGGTGGCTGGCTGCGACATCTGCCAAGAGGTGTGCCCCTGGAACCACCAGCCCCTGGAGAGCAGCACCGACCCGGATCTGCAGCCCCGCCCCTGGCTGCTCGATCTGCGGGCTGAGGAGGCCCTGCAGTGGAGCGACGCCGCGTGGGATGAGCGACTGCGGGCCTCGGCCCTGCGGCGGCTCAAACCCTGGATGTGGCGCCGCAATCTGCGGGCCAGCCAGGGCGGCCCTGCCTAGGGTGGCTAGATCTGTCCCCAAGCGATGGCACCGCGCAGGCTGCGCACCGATTCCCCCCACGCCGGGTCCCGCAAACTGGGGTTGACCAAGGCCGTTGTGCTGGGTGCCCTGGGGCTGGTGCTGGCCCAAGGCTTGCCCGCCCGGGCCCTGGTGCCCTACGTCTACGTTCCCCAGCGGCAGGAGCTGGAAGGCGCCGGGTTGGGAATCGCCCAGGCAGCCGCCCGGCTGCTGCGGATGGGTCAGGCGAATGATGCGGCCCGGCTGGCGGCCCTCACCGTGCAGCTCCTGCCCGACGACCCCCGCGGCTGGGTGCTGCTGGCCGAAGCCCAGTTGCGCAGCAACCAGCTCGAACAGGCCGGGATCTCCCTGGCCAAGGCCAAACAGCTCGATCCCCGCAACCCCGGCATCTGGTTTGCCGAGGGGTCCCTGGCCCTGCGGGGCGGCAAACCCAGCGAAGCCATCACCCTGCTGGAACAG
>JBIIQK010000060.1:0-8240 GCA_044342135.1 Cyanobium sp. | reverse complement strand
CTCAGCGATTTTCGGGATGGCCGCCTACGCCCTGCAGACCCTGGCCCAGCTCCCCGAGGCCTACCAGGCCTTCGGCCCCCTGGTTGACATCCTGCCGATCATCCCCCTGTTCTTCCTGCTGCTCGCCTTCGTGTGGCAGGCCTCGGTCGGCTTTCGCTAAACCGCTGGGCTTGCGCCAGACGAATCGGTTGCCGCGAACCTGCGCCGTCCCAGAAAGCTTGGGAATGGTTCCTGACCAGGCCCTGGCTTCACCACTGAGCTCTCATCCCTGCCGGAGCACGGCCCAGGCAAATGCCGGCAGGGACAGCATCCGCCGCCAGCGGGCCGGCTCTTGAATCAGGCGATACAACCACTCAATTTGCAGAGCTCCCATCCAGGTGGGGGCTCTTTTTTTGACCCCAGCCCAGACGTCAAAGCTGCCGCCCACGCCCATCCAAAGGCCGCTGCGCCGCCCCGGAAACTGCTGAATCCAGGTTTCCTGCCGCGGCACCCCGAGGGCCACCAGCACCAGGTCCGGCCGGGCAGCCAGGAGCTGCTGCTCCAGCCCTGGCCAGGCCTCGGGGGGCTGATAGCCGTGGGCCGTGAGCACCAACTGGAGCCCGGGGAGCTCCCGACGCAGTCGCAGGGTGAGTTGGTCCATCACCGCCGGCGACGCGCCCACCAGGGCCACCTTCCAGCCCTGGGCAGCCGCATGGGCCAGGAGATCACGGGCGAGCTCGATTCCAGGACTGCGCCGCACCCGGTAGCCCTGCCGCCCCAGGGCCCACACCACCCCGGCGCCATCGGGGATCACCAGGGCCGCCTGGGCGATCGCCGCCCCAAGGGCAGGGTCGGCCTTGGCCGCCATCGTCATCTCCGCATTGAGGGTGACGATCTGCCCCCCTCCCTGCTGGTGCAAGGCCAGGGCGGCGTCGAACACGTCGGCGCACACGCTCACCGGCACCCCCAGGACGCCCGTGCGGAGAGGTTCGGTTGCCGTTGCTGCCATCAGGGGTGCGGTGGGGGTGGAGAATCTATGGCTGGCCTGCCCCTGGCACTGGGACATCGATGGCGCAATCCCTGCCGATGACAAGTTCGCCAGAACCGGTCAGCGCCCATCCTGCCCAGGCCTGGGCGGTGCTGCAGGAGCTCGACGGCCAGATCGATCGGGTGGTGCTGGCCCGCCAGCACCCGATCACCGGCCTGCTGCCCGCCAGCACGGCCCACACCGTGCACGGCAACTACGGCGATGCCTGGGTGCGCGATTGCGTCTATTCGATCCAATGCGTCTGGGGACTGGCCCTGGCCCATCGGCGGCTGCGGGGACCGAGCCGCCGGGTCTACGAGCTGGAAGCCCGGGTGCTGCAGCTGATGCGCGGCCTGCTCCACGCCATGCTGCGCCAGGCGCCGAAGGTGGAGCGGTTCAAACACAGCCTGCACCGGCTGCATGCCCTCCACGCCAAGTTCGACACGGCCACGGGAGCGCCGGTGGTTCCCGACGACGGCTGGGGCCATCTCCAGCTGGATGCCACCGCCCTATTCCTGCTGCAGCTGGCCCAGCTGACCCGCGCCGGCCTGGTGGTGCTCCAGAGCAGCCACGAATGCGACTTCGTGCAAAACCTCGTGTACTACGTGGCACGGGCCTACCGGGTGTCCGACTACGGCATCTGGGAACGGGGGGACAAGGGCAACCATGGCCAACCCGAGCGCAACGCCAGCTCGATCGGCCTGGTGAAGGCCGCCCTCGAATCCCTCGAAGGCCTGGACCTGTTCGGCCCCCATGGCGATGGCAGCTGCTGCCTGGTGATCCCCCACGACGCCATCGTGCGGCTGCGGCGCGCCCTGCAGAGCCTGCTGCCGCGGGAATCGGCCAGCAAGGAGGTCGACAGTGCCTGCCTCTCGGTGATTGGCTACCCCGCCTGGGCCGTGGAAGATCCCCAGCTCCGCGAGCGCACCCGGGCCAAGATCCGAACGGAGCTTGGGGGCGCCTACGGCTACAAACGCTTCCGCCGCGACGGCCACCAGACCGTGGTCGAAGACCACACCCGTCTGCACTACGAACGGGAGGAACTGGCCGAGTTCGAGCACCTGGAGTGCGAGTGGCCCCTCTTCTGGGCCTACGAGCTGATCACCGCCTGTTGCGAGGAGCGCTGGGAGGAAGCGCGGGCCTGGCGGCAGCGGCTGGCGGCGGTGAGCCTGGACCAGGAGGGGGGCGCGCTGCTGCCGGAGCTCTACCTCGTGCCCGAAGAGGCGATCGAGGCCGAACGGCGCCAGCCGGGCAGCCAGCGCCGGATTGCCAATCCCAACGTGCCCCTGCTCTGGACCCAGAGCCTCACCTGGCTCTCCGACCTGCTCCTGCATGGACTGATTACCCCGGACGACCTGGATCCACTCGGACGACGTCGGCCGAGCCCCCTTGGCGCTGAGCAGGTGCTTGTCGCCCTGGTGCCCGGCAATGCCGGCATCGCCACGGCCTTGCAGGCCGCGGGTCTGCCCATCGCCCACGACAGCGCGCACCCTGGCACCGGGCAAATCGGCACCGTGCAGATCGGCAGCTCCCGGGCCCTGGCCCAGTGGATGGCCCAGGTGGGGGCCAACCCCAGGCTGGGGCTCACGGGCCATCCCCCGGTGCGGATGGAAACCATGGCCACGGCCCGGCTCTACCGCCAGGGCGACGCCCAGCACGCCTTTCTGCCCGCCGTCCTGGAGGAGGACACCTTCTATCTGGCCGACGACCCCGAACAGCTGGTCGACACCGTCCGGGCGGAACTGCGCCTGCTGCAACGCCACTGGCGGGGCAGCGGCTCACCGCTGCTGCTGGTGCCGGTGGCCCCAGGGGCCTTCCAGGCCAATCCCGAGGCCTTTCTGCGGCTGGGACGCGAGCTGCAGGGAGGCCTGCTGGACGGCGTGCCCGTGCAGCTGGCTCCCCTGGCGGAGCTGGTGGACCAGGCCTGCTGGATTGCGTTGCCGCCCCAGGCCGACACTGGATCCGGGCCGGAGGCTCCGGCGCCCATCCCCCTGCGGGCCAGCACCAGCCAGGCTCCCCTGTCGGCCCGGGAGGAGCAGGACCTCGAGCGCGACGACATCAGCATCGGCGAACTGGCCGAGCGGCTCTGGCGCAGTTCGTCCCTGGAGGAACAGGGCGAGGTGCTGGAGCAGCTGGTGCGGCGCCTGGGGCCCGATTCCCGCCTGCAGGGGCCGGAGGGAAGCCAGGCCGTGCGGCTGCGGGATCTGCTCGAAGAGGTCTACCGGCGCGCCTTGGCCGAAGCCGACTGGAACGTGGTGCGACGGGTGGCCGGCTCCCTCGACCTGGTGCACCCCCAGCTGGAGGATGCGCTCACCGACCTGCTGGTGCGCCAAAAGCAGGTGGTGGTGGGGCGGAACTACACCAGCGATTCGCGGATCAGCGAGCCCCAGGGCAGCGCCAGCATCGCCGCCATGATCAGGCGGTTCAGCGGTGAAGACGGCCGGGAATGGATGCTGCAGCAGGAACTGTTGCTCGCCCTCGATGGCCTGGCCCGCCGCGAGCCTGACCTGCTCAGCGGCAGCCTCACCCTGCAATTGGGACAGCTGCTGCTCTTGCTCACCGGTGAGCTGGCCACCGAGGCCGATCTGAGCCCGATCGACGCCTTTGAAGCCCTCTGCGACCAACCGCCCCACGCCATCCAACGCCGGTTGCGGGCCGTGCTCGCCGACCTGGAGCACGCCAAGGCGGCCCTGCAACGCAAGGAGCAACTGCATGTGAGTGGGCGGGTGCGCTGGGACGTGCCCGATCCCCTCGAGGAACTGCCCAAGGGGGGCTGCTGGCTGCAGCACCGCCTGCGCCTCGGCGCCCTGGGCCGGGTACCCCGCGATTTCTATCCCGGCATCTGGGATCTGCTGCACCACTGCCGCGGCATCGTCATCGGCGACAAGCTCGAGAAGCGCAACCGGCTCGACAGCGCTCCGCTCCTGAGCGAAAAAACCCCTGGTGAGCACAACTTCGCCGCCCTCGTGGATCACCTGTTGAGCAAGATTGAAGCGCCGGACTACCGCCAGCTCTGCACCGAAACCCTGATCACCCTGATCGCCTTCGTGGGCGCCAATCCCAAGGTGGTCTTCGACGATGACCTCGTGCTGGACGTGGTGATCGGTCACGCCGTGCGGGTGGGCTGGCAACAGCGGCACCCCACCATCCCGGCAGGGCAGTACGGCCAACACAAGGCGGACGCCTGGGATGCCTTCTACCTCTCGTCGCCTGCGGACTGCCGCCACTGGCAACTGGAGGCGTTGCGCCAGCTGGCCGAGAGCAGCGCTGCCTAGATCGGCTCGTCGAGGCTCATGCAGAGATTGGGCTGCTCGACGCACTGCTCGATCAGGTCGGCCAACTGCAGGGCCCGGGAGGCCTGCAGTCCATCCACTGCTGGCGTTTCAACCCCCCGCACGCACTGCAGGAAGTGCTCCAGCTCGGCGTAGAGGGGCTCGATCGAGGTGGTGCTCACCTCCTCGATCACGCCATCGGAGCGATACACCAGCTCGCCGTGGTCGGCACTGACCGATTCATGGGCGCGGCGGTGGATGTGCAGCGTGCGATTGAGAAAATCCGTTTCCACCAGGCTGCTGCGGCAATGGGCCGAGAGGCTGCGGATCTTGCGGTGGGCCATCTTGCTGGCCGTGAGACTGGCCACCACCCCGTTGGCGAAGGCCAGGGTGGCATTGACGTAGTCGATCGGGCCTTCCGCGCTGCGGCCCCCGGCAGCTGCCAGCCGAATCACCGGCGCTCCGGCCAGCTCCAGCACCAAATCAATGTCATGGATCATCAGATCCAGCACCACGGACACGTCATTGGCGCGATCCGGGTTGGGGCTGTGGCGCCGTGCCTCGAGCACCACCACCTCCTCATTAGCCACCACCTTCACCAACTCGCGGAAGGCGGGGTTAAAGCGCTCGATATGGCCCACCTGCAGCAGGCGACCCGCCTGCTCAGCGGCATGGATGAGCTCAGCGGCTTCCTCCTGACTGGCGGCGATCGGCTTCTCGATCAGCACGTGCACACCGGCCCGCAGGCAGGCGAGACCGACCCGATGGTGCAACAGGGTGGGCACGGCGATGCAGACCGCATCCACCTCGGCCAGCAGGGTTTCGTAGGACGGGAACCAGCGGCAACCGAACTGTTCGGTGGCGAGTTGACCCCGAACCGGATCCGGATCAGCCACCCCCACCAGCTGGGCGTCCTTGATCAGGCTCAGCACCCGGGCGTGGTGCCAGCCCATGTTGCCAATGCCGATGACACCCACACGCACAGGGTTCAAGGCAGGGGCTCACGGCTGGCGGCATTATCGGTGATCGGCTCGACCACCGGTCGATCGATCTGGACCCGTTCGATGCGGGGACCATCCATGGCGAGCACCAGAAACTGGTGGCCCTTCCAGCGCAGGCCCTCTCCAGGGGAGGGGATGTGCTGGAGCCGCTCGAGCAGAAAGCCCGCCAGGGTGTGATGTCCTTCGGCTTCCGGCAACTGCAGGGCCAGCTGGCGATTGAGCTCGAAGATCTCCAGATCCCCGGCCACCGACCAGCTGCCCTCCCCCAGCTGCTGGAGGTCCTGGGCGGCCTCCAGGGAGCCGTCGTCTTCGCCGACGATCTCACTGGTGAGGTCAGCCACGGTCACGAGTCCTTCGGTGCCGCCGTGTTCATCGACCACCACCAGCAGGGGCTGACCACTGCGGATCAGGGGGAGCAGGTCGGCCAGGGGAGTGCTCTCCTGCACCCGCGTTACCGGGGTGATGTAGGGAGCGAGGGGCGTGTCGGCACTGAGCAGCCCCCGGGCGATGGGATCCGCCAGGCGCCTGAGGTCGAGCAGGCCGCGCACATCGTCGAGGGAGCTGCCGATCACGGGAAAGCGGGCATGGGCCGTGTCGTGCACCTCGCGCATCAACTCCGCAAAACTGACGTCAAGCGGCAGGGTGACCATGCCGGCGCGCGGCACCATCACCTCGCGCACAAGGGTGTCCCGCAACGAGAACACCCCCTCCAGAATGTTGCGTTCATCGGGCATCAGACCCGTGACGCTGCCTGTCTCGATCAGGGTCTCCAATTCGCCGGCGGACAGGACGGGCACCAGCTCATCCCAGTTGCGCGGCAGTCCCAGCAAACGCAACAGCACGCCACTGAAGCGTTCGATCAGGGAGAGCAGCGGCGCCAGGCTGCGGCTGACGGAATCCAGCAGGGGGGCGAGCCGTAGGGCCGAGACCTCGGGACGGTGCAACACCCAGGCCTTGGGCAACAGCCCCCCCAGCACGGTGGCCAGCAGCACCAGCAGGAGAAAGACGGCAGCATCCAGCCACCCCTGGGGCAAAGGGCCCACGCCAGAGCGGCTGGCCAGCCAGGCCCCCAGTTGCTCGGCCAGCCCGCGGCCGGCCCAGCCCAGGGCCACCAGGGCCAACACCGACCCCAACTGGGTAGCCACCAACACGCGCCGGAGCCGGTGCTGCAGCTTGGCGACGGCCCTGGCACCGGGCTCACCGGCCTCCTCGAGCTGACGCACCCGGCTGGGCCGCAGCCGGATCAGGGCGAATTCCCCAGCCGCAAAGAAGGCCAACATGGCCAGCAGAATGGCCAACGCCAGGACTTGAATCACGGGAGACCCCACCCGGGGAGCCATCACTGACCCGAGAATAGAAGCGGCCGGATCAACCAGCCAGATGGGGGTCGCGAGGATCGAACTCGCCTAAGGCGAATTATGAGTTCGCTGCATTCACCAGATTGCTAGACCCCCGAGAGGCCAGGGCTACCAGAGGCCCCGAACCGGAACCCCATAGCTGGCCCCGCCATCCTGCCAAATTCTCTGCTGAGATACCGCAGACGATCCCAGGCTGCCGGAATAGCCATTGGTCACATCGGCCGTACGCCAGGGCATGGGATCACTCTGCTGCTCCAGCAACACCTGGTAGGTGTTCTCCACGGCAGTGCCATCCCAGACGATTGTCTGCTCGGGGAAGCCAAAGCCCATCACCTTGGTGCCATCGCCACCACCCATAGCGATCCCGAGCAAGTCGGTGACCTGGTTGGTGAGGCTGACGCCCCGGGTAAAGGGGGCGGTGTAACTGAAAAAGCGCTTCTCCATCAGTTGGGATGTGGTCTGGACGGCGCCACAACGGGTCACTTCCACCGGCCCGCCAGCCGGGGCCCGACCACTCGCGAGAGGGGCCTCCAATGTTGTGGTGCAGACCACAGGCCCTGCCGAAGCTGGAGCGACCAGCAGGCCGCCGATCGCGGCACAGGCGACACCCAGCACCAAGTGGTACGGGATCGCAGCGGGCAGAAGGGTGGAGGGTTTCGCGATCGCCATGGATCCAGTCAGCCCTACAGCTCGATAGGTCACGTTGGACGCAAACTAGTCAACCAATTGCGATTGCACCAGATCTTGTCGACCGTTCCTCCAGCTGCCACCTCCCCGGCCGCCACCTCGGCCGAGCTGCGGGCAGCCCTGCTGCCGCTGCTCGCCACCCGGGCCTACCGCCACGGCACCTTCACCCTGGCCTCGGGACGCACCAGCCACCATTACGTGAACTGCAAACCCGTCAGCCTCAGCGGCAAGGGCCTGGCCCTGCTGGGGGCCTTGATGCTGGAGCAGGTGGAGCCTGAGGCCGTTGCCGTAGCCGGCCTCACCCTGGGAGCCGACCCGCTGGTGAGTGCCGTGGCGATGCGGGCCGCCTTGGCAGGACGGGAGCTTGACGCCCTGATCGTGCGCAAGGAGGCCAAGGGACATGGCACCGGCGCCTGGCTGGAAGGTCCGCTGCCCGAGCCGGGGAGCACCATCACCGTGCTGGAAGACGTGGTCACCACCGGGGGGTCCTCGCTGAAGGCCGTGCACCAACTGCGGGAAGCGGGTTTTCAAGTGCAGCGGGTGGTGACGATCGTGGATCGCCAGGAGGGGGGGCTGCAGGCCATGACAGAGGCGGGGCTGGAGCTGCGCAGCCTCTTTCTGCTGGAAGAGGTAGCGGCTGCGGCAGCCCAGCTGGCCACCCCATGACGGCTACCCCCTGGGACTGGCAGCCCGGCGGAGCCCACCGGAGTGAGCAAGCCGCCAGCCTGATCCGGCTCGATGGCCCTGACACCCGCCGGTTCCTGCACGGCCAGACCAGCGCCGCGATCGAAACCCAGCCCCCCGGCAGCTGGATCCTCACCTGCTGCATCACCGCCACAGGCCGCCTCAGGGCCCTCGCCGAGGTGCTGGTTGATGACGACGGCGCCTGGCTGCTGCTGACCAGTGGCGATGCAGC
>JBIIQK010000059.1:0-8247 GCA_044342135.1 Cyanobium sp. | reverse complement strand
CCACGATCACCGCATCCACCTGGCCGTGCTGCATCAGGTGGCCACCGGCGTTGTCCACGATCACGGTGTGGGGCACGCCTTCGCGGCCCAGCTCATAGGCCGTGAGCGAGGCGCCCTGGTTGCGGGGGCGCGTTTCATCCACCCACACATGGATGTTCAGCCCGGCGCGGTGGGCCTTGTAAATCGGGGCGAGGGCCGTGCCCCAGTCCACCGTGGCCAGCCAGCCGGCATTGCAGTGGGTGAGCACCTGGAACGGCTCCTGCTGCCGCTGCGCCGGCCGGGCCGCCGCCAGCTGCTGGAAAATCGCCAGCCCGTGGTCGCCGATCGCTTCGCACATGGCAACGTCCTCATCGGCAATCGCCGCAGCCTCCGCCTTGGCCGCCTCGGCCCGCTCAGCCGGCGGCAGCGGCTCCACCCTGGCCCGCACCCGCTCCAGGGCCCAGCGCAGGTTGATCGCCGTGGGCCGGGTGGCGTTGAGCTGCTCAAACGCCGCCGCCAGGGAGGCGTCGCCCGGATCGGCCTGCAGGGCCAGCATCAGCCCGTAGGCACCGGTGACGCCGATCAGGGGGGCGCCGCGCACCACCATCGTGCGGATCGCCTCGGCGGCCTCATCGCAGCTGCGCAGGCTGCGGGTTGTGAACTGGTGCGGCAGCAGGGTCTGGTCGATCACCCCCACCGCATCGCCTCCCGGGCCGCCACCCGGCTCCAGCCAGATCGTGCGCCAGGGCTTGCCGTCGATGTTCATGGCTGCAGGAAGGGGCCGGATCTGCCCCTGATCATCCCTGGAGACGCACAGGCGGCCCAGCGCAATCCAAGATTGGAGCGTCCGAAAAGCTGTACAGGCTGTACAGCTTTTCGGTGAGCTTGCCGTGAGGACCCCTGCGACCCATCCCCCCGCTCAGATCGGCCGGTAGCCAAACCAATCCGGCACCTGGCTCTGGCTGAGGCCCTCCGGGTGGGGGGTCAGCTGCACGTACCAGCGCTCACCGCCCAACAGCTCCAGCTGCTCGATCGCCAGGCAGTCGTCCACCGCGGCCAGATCGTCCTTGTGCTGCTGCAAGGCGCCGCGCAGCCACTGGCGCTTCGCGGCTGCCTTGGCCGCCTGGGGGGATCGGGCAACCACCAGGCCGAAGTGATGCAGCTCGGCCAGGGAGTCGGGGCGGTAGGCGCCCAGGTTCACAAACCAGAGCCGCTCGGGCCCGGGCGCGGACGGCGCGCGCCCAAGACGCACCGCCCAGCCATCCACCGCCCGCACCGCCAGATAGGCATCCAGGTGCAGGCCCTCACGCCTCCCGAACCACTGGCGCCGCAGCTCGGGCAGCGTGTCGTCGATGGCCGCTCCGGCCACAAAGCGCACGTCGTGGAGCTCAACGTGGCAGCCCGGCGCCCGGCCCCCCAGCACCACCAGAAACAACGCGGGTGCGCTCACGGCTGTTGCTGGTCGGGCGGAGGAATCAGCGCCAGCATCCCAGCAGATGGGCTGTTCGGCTGGATGAACCCCGCGATGGATGCTCTGGCGATGGAGGCACGGGTGGTGGATGTGCTGGTGGTTGGTGCGGGCCTCTCCGGGCTGGTTGCCGCGCGCCGCTTGCAAGAGCAGGGGCTCAGCGTGCGCGTGCTGGAAGCGCGGACGCGGCTGGGCGGGCGGATGGTGAGCCGCACCCTCAGCGATGGCAGCGTGGTGGACCTGGGCGGCCAGTGGGGCGGCACGACCCACCACCGCTTCGCGGCGCTGCTGAGCGAGCTGGGCATCAGCCGCTACCCCAGCCACTACACCGGAGACGGGATCTGGTGCTGGCGCGGTGAGCGACTGCAGGCCCCCCTGGCGGCCCGCTTTGCCGACAGCCTCCTCTTCTTTGAACCCGATGCTCTGCACCTGGACGCCGACGCGTTGGCGGCAACCCAGGCCTTGCAGCGGGCCTTCACGGAGCTCGTGGGGCGGATCGATCCGCGCCAGCCCTGGCGCAGCCCCCAGGCCGAGTCGCTCGATCGGCTCAGCGTGGCCGCCTGGGCCGCACAGCACACCAGCCTTCCCCTGGCCCGGCTGCCGCTCGACTGGCTCTGCCGGGTGGGCGGCTCTGGCGGCTTCGAACCCTGGGAAACCTCGATCCTCCATCTCGCCTGGACCCAGGCGGTGGCACCCCAGGCCGAGAGCCCCGAAGCCTGGCTCGTGCAGGGCGGTGCCGGCTCGGTGGCCCAGCGGCTGGCGGCCGATCTCGAGGTCCACAGCCCGGGCTGTCTCCAGCTCGGCGCACCCGTGCAGGCCATCGCCCAACAGGGCGACACGGTGCAGGTGATCACCGAAGGCCTGGCACCGCTGCAGGCGCAGGCCGTGATCGTGGCCGTGCCGCCGCCCCAGCGGCTGGCGATCCGCTTTGAGCCGGCGCTGCCTGCCGCCCACCAGGCGCTGCTGCAGCGCACGGCCATGGGAGGCATGACCAAGATCCTGGCCCGCTACGCCCGTCCGTTCTGGCGCGACCAGGGCCTCAACGGCCTGGGGATTGGCGATCGGCCCTGGCTGGAGCTCACCGCCGACAGCGGGCCGCCGAGCGGCCAGCCGGCCGTGCTGGCGAGCTTCGTGGCCGGCGAGCGGGCGTTGACATTGGCGGCCCTGCCTGCTGCCCAGCGGCGGGCACTGATCCTGGAGGATCTCGCCGCCTACTGGGGTCCGGAGGCGGCCGAGCCGCTGGAGCTGGTGGAGCAGGCCTGGAACAGCGAGCCGTTCACCGGCGGCGCCTTCACCAGCTTCATCGCCCCGGGCTGCTGGACCAGCCACGCCCGCCTGGCCGCCGGCGCCGAGGGCGGCCCCGGTCCCGCCCACCACGGGCGGGTGCTCTGGGCCGGCACCGAAGCATCCCCCCGCTGGCCGGGCTATTTCGAAGGGGCCATCGAAGCCGGTGAACGGGCGGCCAGCGATGCCGCTGCGCTCCTGACGGCATGAGCCAACCCCCCTCCATCCAGGCGACGGATGCTCAAGATCGGCTGCGGCCTGGGGGCCGTGCCGGGCCAGCGCCCGATGGGGCCATCAGCATCAGCGCCTGTCAGGGGGACGGAAGTCGGCGAACAGCACGACAGCGCCGCTTCCGCTCTGGCTGATCTCAAGCTCCAGAAACGGCCCGCTCCCATCGCGGCGCAGCCAACCGCTCACTCGACCGCTGTCTTCGGTTTCGACCAGCAGCACCCGGCAGCTGCGGGACTCGATCCAGCCGATCAGGGGTTCCACCCCCTGAAACGAAGGTTGGCCCTGGCGATTGTGGCCCTGCACGGCTCCGGGGCCGGTGTGCACCGCCCTCCAGTCGCGCTGGCCCCGCACGTGGCCGTCACGGCCCACCTGCAGCTGCAAACGCTGCAGGCTGGGCGCCACTCCCCCGTTCACGTGCGTCTGCGCCTCGGCCTGCCAGGCGCCCGAGAGCGTGCTGAGGTCGGCCGGCGCAACGCAAGGGAGCGGGCCTGGAGCCGCAACCGCCGGACTCCAGGGCAGCGACGCGGCCAGGACCACCAAAAACAGGCTTGGACTCAGAGATTGGGCCAGCCTGGGGCGAGCAAAATGAACAGGTTGACGAGCGCCCATGGACTTTTTTGAAAACCAATGGAGCACCTATAAAACAATCGTGCAACACGACTTCATGCACCATCGGGCCCTGCTTGGAGCGGTGGAGCAGGTTCTGAAGCACTACTTCGATGGGGCCCCAGCTGGGCACCGCCCCCACTTTGTAGACCTGGGCTGTGGCGATGCCGACCCCCTGGCGGCCGTTCTACGGGACCTCCCCCTCGGTTCGCTCCTGGGTCTGGATCAGGCCTCCTCCGTCCTGCCTCTGGCTGCCAAAGCCCTGGGGGAAGTGCCCTATCCCTGCGACTGGATCCAGGGTGAGCTCCTGGAGTGGGCCACAGCCGCAACGCCACAAACCCATCCGGTGGACATCCTCTATTCCTCGTTCGCCATCCACCACCTGGATGGGGAGAGCCAAGAGGCCTTCCTGGCGGGGGTTCGCAAAAAGATCAACCCCAAAGGCATTTTTCTCTGGGCGGACATTTTTCGAGAACCCGGTGAATCAGTGGACGACTTTCGACTGCGCTACACCCAACGGATGACCGACCACTGGGGGAGTGCCCTCCAGCCGCAGCAACTGGCCCATGCCTGCTTCCATGTGAGTCATTACGACCTGCCCGCTGACCGAGCCACCATCGGCAGCACAGCCCTCAACCAGGGCTGGAACCTTGCCTGGATCTGGGCTGGACCCGACCAGGCGGAAGCCCTGGCGGTGCTGACGCCGGCCTAGCTAGCTGTGCTCGCGCAGGAAGGTGATCGTGCCCTCCAGCTCCTCGGCGAAGCGGTCGATCTCTGCGGGGCTGGTGGTGAAACTGAGGCTGGCGCGGGCTGAGCCGGGGATGCCGTACAGCCGATGCAGGGGCTGGGTGCAGTGGTGGCCACTGCGGATGCAGATCCCAGCTGAATCGAGCAGGGCCGCAATGTCGTTGGCATGCAGGCCATCCACCGTGAAGGCGGCCAGGGCCCCCCGATCGGGCTGCTGCTCAGGCGTGGGGCCGAGGATTCGCACCCCGTCGATCGCCCGCAGGCGCTCAAACAGCTGGCGGGTGAGCACCTGCTCCCAGGCGTGGATGCGCTCGAGACCCAGGGCGTTGAGGTAATCGAGGGCAGCCCCCATGCCGATCGCCTCCCCGATCGCCGGCGTCCCCGCTTCGAATTTGTGGGGCAGCTCGGCCCAACTGCTGTGATCCAGGTAGACGTCCTGGATCATTTCGCCGCCGCCCAGGAAGGGGGGCATGGCCTCGAGCAGGGCCTCACGGGCCCAGAGGAAGCCCATGCCGGTGGGGCCGCACAGCTTGTGGGAACTGCCCACCAGGAAATCGGCGCCGAGGGTGGCCACATCCACCGGCAGGTGGGCCAGGCTCTGACAGGCATCCACCAGCAGCAGGGCCCCGGCCGCATGGGCCAGGGGCGCGATCCGGGCGATCGGATTGAGGCAGCCGAGGGTGTTGCTCACCTGCACCAAGCTCACCAATTTGGTGCGCTCCGAGAGTTGGCGCAGCAGGTCGTCCCAATCGAGCTCACCGGTTTCGGTGAGCCCCACATGGCGCAACACACAGCCGGTGCGGGCCGCCAGCAGCTGCCAGGGCACGAGATTGGAGTGGTGCTCCATCACCGTGAGCAGCACCTCATCGCCGGGGCGCAGGTTGGCCTCCCCCCAGCTTCGGGCCACCAGATTGATCGCCTCGCTGGCGTTGCGGGTGAACACGATCTCCCGCGGACTGGCCGCCCCGACGAAGGCGGCGGTCTTGGCCCGGGCGCCTTCAAAGCCCTCCGTGGCCCGGGCGCTGAGCTGGTGGGCGCCGCGATGCACGTTGGCGTTGTCGTGGTCGTAGTAGTGCTGCAGGGCCGCCAGCACTTGGCGGGGCTTCTGGCTGGTGGCGGCGTGATCGAGATAGATCAGGGGCTGGCCCAGGCAGGCCGTCTGGGCCAGCAGGGGGAAATCGTCCCGGGTGAGGGCGGCGAGATCGGGCGCCACGGCGGTCATGGTCATGGGCGCTCCGGCAGCAGCAGCTGCAGGGGATGGCAGGCGGCGGCGGCCGCAGGCAGCTCCCGCAGCACCTCCTCGCAGTAGCCGCGCAGCAGCAACTTGGAGGCCTGGTCGGCACCGATGCCCCGGCTCTGCAGATAGAAGAGCTCGTTCTGCTGCAACCGGCTCACGGTGGCCCCGTGGGCGCACTTCACATCGTCGGCGACGATTTCCAGCTCGGGCTTTGTGTCCACCCGGGCCCGCTCCGAGAGCAGCAGGCTGCGGCTGAGCTGGGCGGCGTTGGTCTGCTGCGCCTGCCGCGGCACCCGCACGGCCCCGTTAAACACGCTGCGGCCAGCGCCATCAGCCACCACCTTGTGGAGCTGGTCGAGCTCACCCTCAGGCCCCCCGAAGCTCACCTGGCTGTGGGTGTCCGCCAGTTCCTGGCCATCCACCAGCTGCAGGGCGCGCAGCCGGGTTTGGGCTGCCCCCTCGAGCTGACACACCCGCGGTTCCAGCCGACTGAGACCCCAGCCCCCCACGGCGGTGGTGAGCTGCAGTTCGCTGGCGGGGGCCTGGCTGATCGCCAGGTGGCTGAGCAGGCTGGCGCGGGCATCACCGGCCGCCAGCACGCCGAGGTTGAGCCGGGAGCCGCGGCCCAGCTGGGCCAGGGTCACCAGGCTGGTGGCATTGGCACCCCGGGAGGAATGCTGCAGCAACAGCTCCAGGCTGGCGCCCTCCTCGAGCACCAACAACAACTGCAGAGCCAGCAGGCCGGGAGTATCCCCGGCATCGAGCGTGAGCTGCAAGGGACTGGCGGCACCGCTCACCCGCAGGGCCAGGACCTGGGGCGACGCGCCCTGGTTGAGCCGTACCGGCCAGGCATCCGCACTGCCGGTGGCCGCCAGGGCCTGATCGCGCAGGGTCTGGACCTCGGCCCCATCCAGCCGGGTCACGCCGGCAGGCAGAGCCACATGGGCAAAGGGGTCGGAGCCACCCCAGAGCTGGGGGGCGACGGCCTGCAGGGCCGCCAGGTCGGTGAAGCGCCAATCCTCCTGACGGCGTCCAGGCAGGGGCTCCCCCGCCAGGGCGGCCAACCAGTCAGCGGTTGCCGGCAAGGCGACGGCAGGCATCAGGCCACCTCCACCGCTGCGCGCTCACCGCTGGCTTCCAGGCTGGCCAACTCCTGATCCACCCAGTCGTAGCCGGTGCGCTCCAGCTCGAGCGCCAGCTCCTTGCCGCCGGTGCGCAGGATCCGGCCGGCGGCCATCACGTGCACGTAGTCGGGGGTGATCAGATCCAGCAGACGCTGGTAGTGGGTGATCAGCAGGGTGGCGTTGTCGGGCCCGGCCAACTGGCAGACCCCGTCGGCCACAATCCGCAGCGCGTCGATGTCGAGGCCGGAATCGGTTTCGTCGAGGATGGCCACCAGGGGCTCGAGCAGCGCCATCTGGAGAATCTCGTTGCGCTTCTTCTCGCCGCCGGAGAAGCCTTCATTCACGCTCCGCTCCAGAAAGGCGGGATCCATCTGCACCACCTTGAGCCGCTCCCGCACCAGATCCTCAAAGGCAAAGGTGTCGAGCTCCTCCTCCCCCCGCTCAGCCCGGCGGGCATTGGTGGCCACCCGCAGAAACTCCAGGTTGCTGACCCCGGGAATCTCCACCGGATACTGAAAACCCAGGAACAGGCCGATGCGGGCCCGCTGTTCCGGGTCGAGCTCGAGCAGGTCAGCCCCCCGGTAGGTCACCGATCCCGCCGTGACCGTGTAAGCGGGATGGCCCGCCAGCACCTTGGAGAGGGTGCTCTTGCCACTGCCGTTGCGGCCCATCACCGCGTGGATTTCACCGGCACGCAGGGTCAGGTTGACGCCCTTCAGGATCGGCTGGTCCTCCACACGGGCGTGGAGATCCCGGATCTCAAGCAGCAGGGGAGCGTCGGGACGGATCACGGAGGGCAGTCAGGGGAAACAACAGGACACAGATGGGAACCGGGGGGTCAGCCCACGGATCCCTCGAGCTTGAGGGCCAGCAGCTTGTCGGCCTCGGCGGCAAACTCCATCGGCAGCTGGTTGAAGACGTCGCGGCAGAAGCCGCTGACCATCATCGACACCGCTTCTTCAAAGCCGATGCCCCGGCTCTGCAGATAGAAGAGCTGGTCGGCGGAGATGCGGCAGGTGCTGGCCTCATGCTCCACCGCCGCATCGGGCTGCTGGGAGCGGATGTAGGGATAGGTGTTGGCGGCGGCCTGGTCGCCGATCAACATCGAATCGCACTGGCTGTAGTTCTTGGCACCCACGGCCTTGGGGCCGATCTGAACCAGGCCCCGGTAGCTGTTGGAGGAATGGCCGGCGCTGATTCCCTTGCTCACAATCGTGGAGCGGGTGCGGGGCCCCACGTGAATCATCTTGGTGCCCGTATCGGCCTGCTGGCGGTTGTTGGTGAGGGCAACGGAATAGAACTCACCGACGGAATCGGCCCCCTGCAACACGCAGCTGGGGTATTTCCAGGTGATCGCGGAGCCGGTTTCCACCTGGGTCCAGCTGATCCGGCTGCGGTCGCCGCGGCACTGGCCCCGCTTGGTCACAAAGTTGTAGATGCCGCCGACGCCGTGCTCGTCACCGGCATACCAGTTCTGCACGGTGGAATATTTGATGGACGCGTCATCGAGCACCACCAGCTCCACCACGGCCGCATGCAGCTGGTTGGTGTCAAACATCGGCGCCGTGCAC
>JBIIQK010000058.1:0-8271 GCA_044342135.1 Cyanobium sp. | reverse complement strand
GCTGCTGTTCCCCAGCTGCCTCGACCATGCGGTGCTGCCCAATGGGGACCCCGACGATCTGCGCTGTTCCCTCAGCATCGATTTCATCTTGACGGCCCCCCCCGCCGAGGCCGGCACGCCCCCGCCTGAATACCTCGCGCCCCATCCCAGCCAATGGCAGGAATGCTGCGGCGCTTCCCAGGGCGGGTGAGGGCGGGCTGGGAAGATGGGGCACCGCTGTTCCGATCCGGCCCCTCCCGTGACCGATCCCCAGACCTTCACGATCACCGCCGAATTCGAAGGCACCCAACACACCTTCCCCTGCCGCAGCGACCAGACCGTGCTGGCGGCCGCGGAGGCGGCCGGCGTGCCCCTGCCGAGTTCCTGCTGCTCGGGGGTCTGCACCACCTGCGCGGCGCGGATCAGCGAGGGCAGCGTGCACCAGCCGGATGCCATGGGCGTTAAGGCGGAGCTTCAGGCGCAAGGGTTTGCCCTGCTGTGTGTGGCCTTCCCCCTCGCCGACCTCAAGCTGAAGGCGGGTCAGGAAGACGCCCTCTACGAAGCCCAGTTCGGTCAATACCAGAAGTGAGCAGATCGGCGGGGCGATTGCAGCCTGTCACGCTGCGTCTGCAGCGGGCCCCTGGGCCCCTGACGCCCCAGATCGAGCGGGCCCTGGCTGCCCATGGCGATCCCTTGCGCTGGGCGATCACCGCCGTCGAACCCGTGCTGCTGATCGAGGCGGTGGTGCTGGCATGACGGCGGGCCGGCCTTTGCCCACCCTGCTGGTGATTCCCACCGGCATCGGCTGCGCGTTGGGGGGCTATGCGGGCGATGCCCTGCCCGCCGCCCGGCTGCTCGCTGCCGCCAGTGGCTGCCTGATCACCCATCCCAACGTGATGAACGGGGCGGCGCTCTATTGGAGTGACCCCCGCATTCACTACGTGGAGGGGTCGGCCCTGGATCGGTTCGCCCGCGGGGCAATCGGCCTGCGGCCGGTGCGGCGCCAGCGCGTGGGGCTGCTGCTCGATGCCGGGATTGAGGAGGAGCTGCGTTGGCGCCATCTGCAGGTGGCGGAGGGCTGCCGGGCCAGCCTGGGCCTGGAGATCGGTCCGGTGGTGACCACCGAGGCACCCCTCGACGTCACCTTGAGCCAGGGGGCCAGTGGAGCCAGCTGGGGTCAGCTGGGTCGTCCGGAGGCCCTGCTGCGGGCCGGTCAGCAGCTCAAGGCGGCCGGGGCCACGGCCATCGCCGTGGTGGCCCGCTTTCCGGACGATTCCGGCAGCGAGGCCCTGGCCGCTTACCGCCAGGGTTCCGGGGTGGATGCCCTGGCCGGGGCGGAGGCGGTGATCAGCCATCTGTTGAGCCGGGAGCTGGGGCTTCCCTGCGCCCATGCGCCAGCCCTGAGCCCGCTGCCCCTCGATCGTGCCCTCGATCCCCGGGCGGCGGGCGAAGAGCTGGGCTACACCTTCCTCGCCTGTGTGCTGGTGGGGCTGAGCCGGGCCCCGGATCTGGTGCCGCTTGTGCCAGGGGCTTCGGCCGGTGAGCTGCTCCAGATCGCTGAGGTGGGCGCCGTGGTGGCGCCGGCGGGAGCTCTGGGCGGTGCTGCGGTGCTGGCCTGCGCCGAGCGGGGCATTCCCGTGATCGCCGTGCACAACCCCTGCGTGCTCGCGGTGACGGCCGAAGCCCTTGGGCTGGAGGTCTTGAAGGCCGGCAGCTATGCGGAAGCCGCTGGGTTGGTGGTGGCCCTGCGCGAGGGGATCAGCCCCGCCGCCCTGGAGCGGCCCCTGGCCCGGTTGGTCTGAGCGATCGGTCTGAGCGATCGGGCGGGCCAGCCCTCAGCGCAGGCCAGTCTTCAGGGCAGGCAGTCTTCAGCGCAGGCAGGCCATGGGATGGCGGGGGGCCACCCCCAGGGCCCGGGCCACGCCGGGATGGCACACCGCCCCATCCACCGTGTTGAGGCCGGAGAGCAGCTCGGGCCGGTCGGTGACGGCCTCCACCAGGCCCCGCCCGGCCATCACCAGGATGTAGGGCAGGGTGACGCTCACCAGGGCTTCGGTGGAGGTGAAGGGCACGGCGCCGGGCATGTTGCCGACGGCGTAGTGCTGCACGCCGTGCAGGGTGTGCACCGGATCGGTGTGGGTGGTTTCGCGGCTGGTGGCGATGCAGCCGCCCTGGTCGATCGCCACATCCACGATCACCGACCCCGGTTGCATCTGCCCCACCAGCGCTTCGCTCACCAGGGTCGGGGCCCGGCCGCCCGCGGTGAGCACCGCGCCGATCAGCAGGTCGGCTTCCGGTACCAGGCGTTCGATCAGGCTGCGGTTGCTCACCAGACTCACCAGGCGCCCGCTGCGGTGGGCCTCCAGGCTGCGCAATTTCTGGGGGGAGCGGTCGAGCAGAAACACCTCGGCGTCCATGGCGGCGGCGATCCGGGCCGCATTCCAGCCCACACTGCCCGCCCCCAGCACCACCACCCGGGCTGGCCGCACGCCGGTGCAACCACCCATGAGGATGCCGCGCCCGCCATGGGGTTTTTCCAGCAGGTGCGCCCCCACCTGGGCGGCCAGGCGGCCGGCGATCTCGCTCATCGGCGCCAGCAGGGGCAGGCTGCCGTCTTCGAGCTGCACCGTTTCGTAGGCCACCGCCGTGGTGCCCGCCTCCAGCAGGGCCCGGCCCACCTCCGGATAGGCCGCCAAGTGCAGGTAGGTGAACAGCACCAGGTCGGGCCGCAGGTAGCCGAATTCCTGCGGCTGCGGCTCCTTCACCTTCACCACCAGATGGGCGGCCCAGGCCTCCTCGGCGCTCACCAGCCGGGCGCCGGCGGCGGCAAACGCGGCGTCTGCGAATCCGGCCCCCAGGCCCGCGCCGGCCTCGATCCGCACCTCCATGCCCTGGCCTGCCAGGTCGCGCACCGCATCGGGGGTGAGGGCTACCCGCTGCTCGTCGCGTTTGATTTCCGCCGGCACGCCGATGCTGGCCATCGGTGCCGTGAGGCCCGGGCCCGGGCTGGGGGCTGCCATGGATGTGCTGCGGAGACGTCCCTCCAGATTGGCCACGGCGATCCGCCTGCGCCAGCCACGGGCCCAGGCCTGGCTCCGATCAGCGGGAGGGGCCCCGGCCGGCTGGCAACACCCACCAGGCCCGCAGGGCACCGATCAGCAGCAGAACGGCAACGGTGGCGAGCATGCCGTTCTGCTGACCCACCACGCTGGTGAGATAGGCCACGCTGATGGCCGCTACGGCCACCAGGCAGGTGCCGCCCACCAGCCAGCGGCGGCGACGGGAGTTGCCCGGCAGGGCCACCTGCAGGCTGGAGCAGGCCACCAGCCCGTACACCAGCAGGAAGCACACCACCGAAAAGCCACCGAACAGGCCGAAGATCTGGCTGATGCTCAGGTTGTGCTGCACCACCAGGGCACCGCCGGCCACCAGTGGCAGGCCGATGCTCAGCAGGGCGTTGGCGGGCGCGCCGCTGCGCGGATGGACGCGGGCCAGGACCGGCGGAAGCAGGCGCTGCTCCGCCAGGCCATAGCCCAGTCGCGCCAGAGCGGTGAGGGACCCCAGGCAGGTGCCGAACAGACACAGCAGCGCCCCCACCTTGATCCACAACCCCGCCCCCGGAATCCCCAGGTGCTCCGCCAGGGCACTGAGGGGATCCAGCCCCTGGCGCACGGAGGGCGGCAACCAGGCCAGCCCCTCGGGCAGAAAGGCGCCCCAGATCACAAACAGCACCCCCGCGATCAGGACCGCGGTGCGGATGCTGCGCGGCACGGCCCGCTCCGGATGCAGAGCCTCGCGGCCCAGGTTGGCTGCGCTCTCAAAGCCAATGAAGCTGAGCACGGCCACCATCAGGCCCGAGCGCACCTGGCCCGCTGTGTCGGCGAGGGGATTGATGGCCCGCAGATCCGGCCCTCCCCAACCCCGGTGCACGATCACCACGGTGAGGGTCAGGATGATCAGGGCCGAGAGCGTTTCGGTGAGCAGCATCGTGCGGGTGGAGAGCTGCACGTCACGGCGTGCCAGCTCCAGGCAGCCCAGCCCCCCGAGGAGGTAGGCCAGCAGGCGTGGTGCCTGCCAGCCGAGGTGCAGCACCAGCTGCTCCAGGAAGAAGCCGAAGAACACCAGGCAGGCGATCAGGGTGGCGCCATAGCCCAGCAGCAGGGCCCAGCTCGCCGCTGCGCCGAGGCGGACTCCGAGCCCCGCGGCCACGTAGCCGGCGATGCCGCTGGGGCTGCCCGGCAGCTGGCGGAACAGCACCAGGGTTTCACCCACCAGCAGCACCACCACCAGGGCCAGGGCGTAGCTGATCCAGGTGGCCGGGCCGGCGCTGCGCATCGCCTCCGGGATGTTGAACACGGCGGTGAGGGTGAGCCCCACGGTGCCCACGGCCTGGGCGGTCACCGCCACCGGCCCGAGGCAGCGCCGCAGCTCGGTGTTGTCGCCAGTGCTGGAGGAGTGGCTCACACGCTCGCGGCGGCGATCGGCATGCGCCAGCCGCTGCCGAAGGCGCGGCGGCTCACCTTCAGCAAGGGGGCCGCCTGGCGTCGTTTGAATTCGGCCCGGCGCAACAGCCGCATGATGCGCTCGGCGTCGGCGAGATCAACGCCTGTGCCATCGGCCAGCCCTTCTCTGGCCAGGTCCTCGGGACTGCGCAGGTCGTCGATCAGGGCCTGGAGGATCGGATCCAGCAGCGCGTAATCCGGCAGGGAGTCGCTGTCCCGTTGATCGGGACGCAGCTCGGCACTGGGCGGTTTCTCGCGGATGGCGCTGCCCACCAGCTCGCCCTGGGGGGGGAGGCCCAGTTCGGCCCGACAGGGGGCGGCCGCGGGGCTGTCGAGCCAGGCGCAGAGTGCAAACACCGTGGTTTTGTAGAGGTCGCCGATCACCGCCAGGCCGCCGTTCATGTCGCCGTAAAGGGTGCAGTAGCCCACGGCCAGCTCCGATTTATTGCCGGTGGAGAGCAGCAATTGGCCATGTTGGTTGGCCACCGCCATCAGCAGGGTGCCGCGGATGCGTGACTGCAGGTTTTCGGCGGTGAGCCCGGCGGGAGGCCCCGCCAGGGCAGGGTGGAGCGCGGTATCAAAGCCGGTCATCAGGGGGGCGATCGGCACGGTGTGGGTGCCCATCCCCAGCCGTTGGGCCAGGGCTGTGGCATCGCTGAGCGATCCTGCCGAGCTCCAGGGGGAGGGCATCAGCAGCCCCTGCACGTGCTCAGCCCCCAGCGCCGCCGTGGCGATCACCGCCACCAGGGCCGAGTCGATCCCCCCGCTCAGCCCCAGCAGGGCCTGTCCGAAGCCGCATTTGCGGGCGTAGTCGCCCACCCCCAGCACCAGGGCCCGAAACAGTTGTTCGAGGGCCTCAGGCAGACCCGCCGCCGGGGGGCTCGGGGCATGCTCTGGCCCAGGGGCGTCCCAGAGCGCGACCTGTTCGCGGCAACAGGCCAGTTGGCTCACCACGCGGCCGCTGGCGGCCACCACAAAGCTGGCCCCGTCGAAGACCAGCTCATCGTTGCCGCCCACCTGGTTCACATAGACCACGGGGCATTGCAGGCGTTGGGCCGCCCGGGCGCCGAGGCGATGGCGCAGGGCCGCCTTGGCCTGGCCAAACGGAGAGGCCGAGAGGTTGAGCAGCAGGTCGACGTGGCGCGGTAGCAGTTCGGCGACGGGATCGGCACCAGCCAGGCGGTGGCCCTGGAGCTCCTCCTCCACCCAGAGGTCTTCGCAGATGGTGAGACCCAGGCGCCAGGTGCGCCCTTGGTGTTCCAGTTCCAGCACCGAGGCCTGATCCGCCGCCCGGAAGTAGCGCTGCTCGTCGAAGACGTCGTAGGTGGGCAGCAGCCGTTTGCGGGCGACGATGCGCCACTGGCCAGCCCCGATCAGGGCTATCGCATTGAACAGATTCGGCCTTTCCGTGGCCTCGATGGGCTCTGCCACCCCAACCAGCACGGCCAGAGCGGGCCACTCCAGGGCCAGGGCCTCGGCCAGTTGCTGCAGCACGGTGGCCTGCTGGGCGAGCAGGGCGGGGCGCAGCAGCAGGTCGCGGGGGGGGTAGCCCCAGAGGGAGAGCTCGGGGGTGAGCACCAGATCGGCTCCCTCGGCCGCGGCCTGGCGGCAGGCGGCCAGGATCCGCTCACCGTTGCCCGCCAGATCGCCCACCAGCGGATTGAGTTGGGCCAGGGCGAGGCGCATCAGGGGCTTTCGAGGTGGCGGTCGAGGCGGCGGGTGAGGCTCGAGCGGGTCAGCCCGTAGAGATTGTGCTCCAGCAGCAGCGGCACCAGGGCGGTTGGGATCTGGCTGGGGTCTGGGTTCTGACGCACCGCCGAGCTGGCGGTGGCCGGCACCTCCAGGTTGAGGGTGATCACCCGGCCGCCCAGGGTCTCCAGCGCCTCCAGGCTGTCCGGTTGGAGGGGGAAGCCGGCCCGGGGGGCAATGGCCAGCACGCAGCGCTCCAGCACCGCGGTGGCCTGCTTCCAGCCGGCCACCTGGGGGGCCAGGTCGCTGCCCACCACAAACACCAGCTCGCGGCCGGGCCAGCACGCCGCCGCCCGCTCCAGGGTGGTGATGGCCCACGGGCTGCTCAGCTCCTGGCGGTGGCTGAGCCGGGGGTCGCCGATGGCGGCCACCAGCTGGCCGAGCAGGGCCGCCCGCTGCTCCAGCGGTGCCCCGTGCTGCTTGAGGGGGTTGTCGCTGGCCCAGGTGGCCACCGCGGGATAGAGCCGCAGCAATCCCTCCAGCAGGGCCTGGTGCCCCCGGGTGGGCGGGTCGGCGCTGGTGCCGAACAGGGCGATCGGCCCTGCGCTGCCACGGCCGTCCCCGCCGTTCACGGCAGCAGGGCCTGCAGGTTTGCGGGCGGGTCGGGGCGCTCCCCCAGCCACAGGCGCACCTGGGGATCGCTGTGGGACAGCCGTCGCAGCAGGGCGCCGGGTCGGCCGCCGTTCTGGGCCCCCCGCAGCAGTTCGGCGGCGGCCAGCCGGCCCGTGAGCCGGGTGGTGTGCACGGCCAGGGCGGCCTGGGCCAGGGCCACCGGCGCGGCCGGGGCGAGGCTGAGCCCACCGGTGAACGGCGCCGCCACCACCAGCAGCTGGCGCAGGGCCCCCAGGGCCAGCTGGATGCTGAGCTGGGCCCCGCCTAGCAGGGCGTTATGGCCCGACAGCCGCCGCAGCAGCTGGCGGGCGCCGGCCCCGTGCATGGGCAGGCCGTAGAGCTGGCAGAGCTGCAGCACCAGGGCCGTGTCGCAGGCCAGGCCGCCAGCCAGATCCAGCAAGACCAGCGGGTTGGCGGCCACGCCCGTGGCCTTCAGGGCGGCAAAGCGGCCAATCAGGGATTGGGCGGCCCGGCGGCTGACCCCCAGGCGCCAGCGTTGCAGGGCCTGGTGGAAGCGGTCGGCGGCGCCCAGGGCATTGAGGGCCAGCAGCAGCTCGCCGTGCTGCTCCAGCAGGGTGACCAGGGCCCGCCGCAGCGGCGCCACCCGGGGCGGCTGGGCCACGCTGCGCACCCGGCCATCGGCCAGCAGCTCGGGCTGGCGCGGCGCGGCGGCGACCGGGATCAGCTCCAGGTGCCGGGCCGCGGCGGGCAGGCGCCGCTGGATGCTGGCGACCAGGGCGGCCTGTTCGGCCTCGCTCCAGCAGTCGCACCGGTTAAGCACCAGCAGCAGGGGCTTGCCGCTGGCCACCAGGGGCACGAGGGCGTCGTGCTCCACGCTGGTGAGGTCGCCGTCGAGCACCAGCAGCACCAGGTCGGAGCCCAGGGCCACCCGGGCCGCCAGCCGGGCCCTGGCTGCGGCGGCGATCTCATCGATGCCGGGGGTGTCCACCAGCTCCACCCGCTGCAGGCTGTCAATGGGCTGGTGCCAGGCCCGGGCGTCCTGATGGCGGGTGCAGCCGTGGGCCACGTCGGTGGCGAAGGCCTCCTCCCCCAGCAGGGCATTGAGCAGGCTCGACTTGCCGACCCCCACCCGGCCGAAGACGGCCACCCGTAGGCAGCGTTGGCGTAGGCGCTCCAGCTGGCGATCGAGGGCCTGGCTCTGACCGGCCAGCTGGCTCTGTTCCCGGCCACTGAGTTGGAGCTGGCTGCGCCACTGGTCCAGCAGCAGCCGGCAGCGCTCCGGGGTGGCGGGCACTGGAGTGGGGCCAGGGGTGGGCCTCATGTGCGGACTCCCTCGGCCGCGGGCTGGGGCCGCCGCCACCAGCCGGCCAGGACGGCCAGCACCGACTCGGCACCGATCACGCCGACAAAGCCACCGAATTCATCCACCACCACCCGCACGCCGCTGCTGTTGCGGCGGAAGCCGGTG
>JBIIQK010000057.1:0-8302 GCA_044342135.1 Cyanobium sp. | reverse complement strand
GCGCCGGCTCGAGGCCGACCTGGTGATCGCCAGCGATGGCCGCTCCTCCCTGCTGCGCCAGAAGGCCGGGCTGGAGCTGGTGGGAGGAGCCAACCCCATCGACCTGCTCTGGTTCCAGCTGGCCTGCCCCAGGCCCACGCCCCTGGCTGGATGCTTCACCACCCTGGTGGGAGAGGCCGGCGTGTTCAGCGCCTTCGAGAGCGCCGCCGGAGGCCTGCAGCTGGGCTGGGTACTGGACAAGGATGGGCCCGTTCCGGTCCTCTCCAGCGACGGCTGGATCGAACGGATGGCCAGCCTGTGTCCGCCCGAGCTGGCGGCCTGGCTGCGGCAAGAGCACGCCGGCCTAGGAGCCCCCACCCGCCTGGCGGTGCAGGTGGGGCTGGCGTCGCCCTGGTGGCGCCCCGGCCTGCTGCTGCTCGGGGATGCGGCCCACCCCATGGGTCCGGTACGGGCCCAGGGCATCAACATGGCCCTGCGCGATGCCTGGGTGGCCAGCGCCCGCCTGCTGCCCCTGCTGCGCAGCGGCACCACCGGCGCAGCCCTCGATGGAGTGCTGGCCGCCATCGAAGCGGAGCGGCGACCGGAAATCACCGAGCTGCAGGGCCTCCAGGCCGCGGAGGCCAGCCGGGGCGAGCTGCTGCGCCATCAGGCCTGGCTCCGCTGTGGCCTGGCCCTGGCCGCCCCGATCGCGGGCCCTGCCGTCGCCGCCCACTGGATCCACCAGCAACAGCCGCTGCGCCGAGGGATAACCGCGCTGCCGGCCCCGCCATGATGGGGGCCGCATCGCTGACACCATGGCTCCCCACCAGCTCCATCCCTCCACCGGTTTTGGCCTCGCCACCGGGTTGGGACGTGTGCTCAGCCTGGGACTGATGCTCGGGCTGGCCGCGCCCCTGCAGGCCGCTCCCCAGGATCCGCCCTACCCCTCGATGGAGCAGCTGCGCGACATCCAGCTCAACACCTTTCTCTGCGGGCGGGAGAACACCGCCGAGAGTTGCAGCAAGGCACGCACCATGGCCGATCCGCTAATGGACCACCCCCGCCTCGGCGCCAGCTGCAAGGACGCCATCTGGTCGATCCGGGAACGGGCCAAACCGGCGGAGACCAACAGCTACGAGCGGCGAGAGGCCCTGAACCGCGCCGGCCAGGATGTGATCCCCTTCTGCAAGCAGCAGACCCGCACCGTGGCTCCCAGCAAGGACAAAGACAAACCGCAGCAGAAAAAAGGATTCGGCCTGATCCCCAGCTCCTGAGCCGACGGAGCCCTAGGGAGTCGGCTTGGCCGCGATGAGATCCAGCACCCGGTGGGCCGTGGCATCCATGAACGCCATCGTCCACCCCGTCTCCACCACCGCCTGATCGGCCAGGGCGCACAGCCCACCGCGCTGGCCCACCGCCTCGCAACTGGCCGACAGACCGAGCAGGGCATTGGTGAGCTTGCCCCGCAGACAGGTTTCCTTGCCCCGCCGGTGGATCACCGCCTCGGCGGCCAGCCGGCTGCGTTCCACCGCCTGGTCGAACGGCACCACCCGGGCCCCGCCCATCACGGCCGCCCGGCCGGGGCCCACCACCGCACCGGCCAGCACCAGAGCCAGGCCGGCCAGGGCCAGACGGGACTGGGCCACACGGGGCAGTAGGGCCTGACGGGGGAACTTCCCTTGCTGCTGAACGGCTTTCACGGAGATTTCCAACCACGCTTTCCCGGACGCTAGCCCGATCCGGAAGGGTGGCAAGCCAGGGCTAATTTGGTGCCCCCAACGCCCCGGTGGGCTCGGCCGATGACCAGCAGCAGTCCCGTGAGCGTCAGGCAGATTTCCCTCGACCAGCCCTTCACCGATCAAAAGCCCGGCACCTCCGGCCTGCGCAAGAGCAGCCGCCAGTTCCAGACCCCCCACTACCTCGAGAGCTTCATTGAGGCGAGTCTGCAGGTGCTGCCCGGCGTGGCCGGCGGCACCCTGGTGGTGGGCGGCGATGGCCGCTTCGGCAACCGCCAGGCCATCGCCGTGATCGCCCGCATGGCCGCCGCCCATGGCGCGGCCCGGCTGATCACCACCACCGGCGGCATCCTCTCCACCCCTGCCGCCTCCCACCTGATCCGCCAACACGGAGCCGTGGGGGGGGTGATCCTCTCGGCCAGCCACAACCCCGGGGGCCCCGACGGCGATTTCGGCGTCAAGATCAACGGCGCCAACGGCGGCCCCACCCCGGAATCGATCACCGACGCGATCTACGCGGCCACCCTGAAACTGGACGGCTATCGGATCTGCGAGGGCGGCCCGGACCCCGACCTCTCCAGCCCCAACCGCAGCAGCATCGGCAACCTGCAGGTTGACGTGATCGACGGTGTCGACGACTACGTGGCGCTGATGCAGCGCCTGTTCGACTTCGACCAGATCGGAGATCTGCTGCGGGGCGACTTCCCGATGGCCTTCGACGCCATGCACGCCGTGACCGGCCCCTACGCCAGCCGCATCTTCGAAGGGGTGCTGGGGGCACCTGCCGGCACGGTGCGCAACGGCATCCCCCTGGAGGATTTCGGCGGCGGCCACCCCGATCCCAACCTCACCTACGCCCACGACCTGGCCGAGCTGCTGATGGGCAGCGATGCCTACCGCTTCGGCGCCGCCTGCGATGGCGATGGCGATCGCAACATGATCCTGGGGGCCCGCTGCTTCGTGAACCCCAGCGACAGCCTGGCGGTGCTCACGGCCAATGCCACCCTGGCCCCGGGCTACGCCGATGGGCTGGCGGGCATAGCCCGCTCCATGCCCACCAGTGCCGCCGCCGATGTGGTGGCTAAGGAGCTGGGTCTGCCCTGCTTTGAAACCCCCACGGGCTGGAAGTTCTTCGGCAACCTGCTCGACGCGGGGCGCATCACCCTGTGCGGCGAAGAGAGTTTCGGCACGGGCAGCAACCACATCCGCGAGAAGGACGGCCTCTGGGCGGTGCTGTTCTGGCTGCAGATCCTGGCCAGGCGGCGGGAGCCGGTGAGCCAGATCATGGCGGAGCACTGGAACCGTTTCGGCCGGCACTACTACTCCCGCCACGACTACGAGGCGATCCCCAGCGAAGCCGCCCATGGCCTCTACAACCGGGTGAAAGACATGAAGCCCGGCCTGGTGGGCCTGAGCTTCGCCGGCCGCAGCATCGCCATCGCCGACGACTTCGCCTACACCGACCCGGTGGATGGCTCCCTCACCAGCGGCCAGGGCCTGCGCCTGCTGCTCGATGACGGCAGCCGGGTGGTGCTGCGCCTCTCCGGCACCGGAACCCAGGGCTCCACCCTGCGGGTGTATCTGGAGAGCTATGTGCCCCCAAGCGGCAACCTGGGCCAGGACGCCCAAGTCGCCCTGGGCGATCTGATTGCAGCAATCGATGGGCTGGCCGAAATCAAGACCCGCACCGGCATGGATCGCCCCACGGTGATCACCTGAGGCCGGCGGGGGTACGCACCGGCTATTGCACCGGAGGGCCTGACTGCCGGGCTGCAGCTTGCTAGCCCTGGAGCATTGCGCTCACCCCATGGGCTCCCTGCTGAGGCGTTCCGGCTGGATCGCCCAAACTCCGCTGATCGTGCTGGCGTTGGCTGCCGCCAGCACCGCATCGGCCGCCCCCCTGCCCTGCAGCAACGCCACCCTCAAGGGCACCTACCTCTACAACGAGAGCGGCGTGCTCAACGCCAAGCCCTACGCCGAGAGCGGCCGTGAGGTGTACGACGGCCAGGGCGGGATTGTGCTGAGCTATCGGGGCTCCGATGGCTCCGGTGGCGTGGAGCGCGCCACCTACAGCGTCAGTGCCGACTGCATCGGCACAGCCACCTACCCCGACGGCCAGAAGGCCACCAGTTTCATCAGCCCGGACGGCAGCCGCTTCGTCTACACGATCACGGCGGCGCCGGGTAGCCAGCCCACGGCGCTCTCCGGCACGGAGACGCGGGTGGCCCCCTGAGCCCCAGGCTGGCGATGCGGCGACGGCGCCCCGTTTTACGCGGCTGACAGGGCGATCCAAGCTTGCTAAGCAGACGACAGATCCACGGCTGAGGAACCCATGCGCCAGACAGTGGCGACACTCATGCTCCTGGGAGCAACGGCCCTGCTGGCCGCCCCGGCCCAGGCGGAGCCGGTGCAGTGGAGTGGCAATGGCCACCGCTATGAGGTGGTGGTGGTGCCCGAGGGCATCACCTGGCTCGACGCCAAGGCGGCCGCCAGCGCCCGTGGGGGCTACCTGGCCACGCTCACCACGGCCGAGGAAAACCGCTTCGTCTGGTCGTTGATCGCCAATCAACCCCGCGTCTGGAGCACCAGCCTGCGCCAGGGCCAGAGCGACGGGGTCGGCCCCTGGATAGGCCTGGTGCAGATTCGCCACCAGGCTCAGGAGCCCAAGGGCGGCTGGCAGTGGATCAGCGGTGAGCCCCTGGCCTATGCCAACTGGGCGGCGGGCAAACCCAACAACCTTGAGCAGATAGAGGATTACGGCCACTTCTTCCGCGTGGCCGGCTCCAAGGATCCAGCCACCTGGAACGACTTCGCCAACGATCCCACCCAACTGAGCGTGGTGCGCGCCCAGCGTCCTGTGGCCTACATCGTCGAATTCGATCGCAATCCAGCGCGATGACGGCCATGCCAGCGCTGACTGCTTCATTCTGGCGGTGCAGGTTGCGGGGGGCACCCCTGCTGCTGCTGCTGGTCGCCACACCCCCAGGGGCCTTGCTCGCAGCGGAAACACCTCCCAATCCCACCTTCGCCGCCGAACAGCAGCAGCAACGCCAGCGCTACACAGGCGTCTGGGCCTTGGTGGACAACGCCAACAACCTCTTCAACGTGCGCCTCAGCGCCGATGGCCGTGCCGTGAGCACCAGTGGCGTGGATGGGGTGCCCCTAGGCGGCAGCAGCCAGCTACGCGCCAGCCAGCTGTTCGAGCAGGGGCGCTGGCAGCCCTGGGGCAACGGCGTGCGCATCGACTACAGCGACGGCTGGAGCGATGCGATCCTCACCGGGCCGGCTGGCCCGCAGCAGTGGTCATGGGCGCCGGGGGCGAGCCGGCTGGGGCCGCCGAGCAACGTCGGCAAGGCCGTACAGCTGAGTGGGGCGATGGCTGCTGCGGTTGGGGTCTACCGCATCCAACCGGCCCAGGCGGATCGACCGGTCACCACCGTGAGCCTGATGTCGAACGGCCTGGCCTTCAACGCCATCGATGCGCTGGCTGGTGGCACCTGGCGGCTGGAAAATGGCGAGGTGGAGATCACCTGGAGCTCGGGCTGGCTCACCCGCTTCGAACCCAAGGCCCAGGGGCCGCTGCAGGTGCGGATCTGGGAACCGGCCCGGCGCCCCCCCTCCCCTCCAACGACGCTCCGCCCTGGCCAGCGTTTGGAAGCAGCGACACCCTGATTGGGTCGGCGGCCCCTGCCATGGCTGAGCTCAGGCAGGGGCCTTGTCGCCGAACCAACGCTCCTCCAGCTGCTTGATCAGCACATAGAAGGGAGGCACCACTCCGAGCGACAGCACTGTGGCGACGAGCAGGCCGCCAAAGATCACCGTGCCCAGCGACTGCTGACTGTTGGCGCCGGCCGTGGTGGCCACGACCAGCGGCAAAAAGCCCGCCAGGGAGGCGATTGCGGTCATCAGGATCGGTCGCATGCGGGATTCGGCCGCGGCCATGGCCGCCTCGGCGACGCCCATGCCCTCCTCCAGATGCTGTTCGGCCACCTCCACGATCAGGATGCCGTTCTTGGCCGCCAGGCCGATCAGGGTCACCAGACCCACCTGGGCATAGATGTTGAGGTCGATCGAGCGCAACGCCAGAAACACCAGGGCACCCAGCATGGCCAGCGGCACCGTCATCAGGATGATCACCGGCGTCACATAGCTCTCGTACTGGGCGGAGAGCACCAGATAGACGATCAGGATGCCCAGGCCGAACACCAGAACGCTGGCGCTCCCGGCTGACAGCTGCAACGACGCCAGGCCCGTGAAGGCGTAACCGATGTTGTTGAAATCCAGCTTCTGGAAGATCTGCTGAATGGCCGTCAGGGCCTGTCCCGAGCTCTTGCCGATGGCTTCAGCACCCTGCACCAAAATGGTGCGGTACAGGTTGTAGTGGCTGATCACCGGCGGCGCACTGGTGAGATCCGACGACGCAAACTCACTCACCTGCACCAGCTTGTTGTCGCGGTTGCGCACGTAATAACTGAGCACATCCTCGAGGGTGCTGCGGCCCGAAGCCTCCGACTGGACATAGATGTTGCGCACCTGCCCGTTCTCATAGGTGAGTCCGGAATAGTTGCCTCCAGCAAGCACGGCAATCGTCTGCATGGCCTGCTGGAAGTCGATGTTGAGGGCACCCATGATCGAGCGATCAATCGTCAGACCAAAAGCCGGCGCACTGGGGATGAACTGGGTGTAAAGGCTGGAGAATTGATTCGACGCGTTGCCGGCGGCCACGAGCTGCTGGGCTAGCGCATCGAGCTGGTTGAAGCTGTAAGACCCGTTGCTGAGGTCATTGAACTGGAAATAGAAGCCACCCTGGGCCGAGAATCCCGGAATCGCCGGAGGCTGGGCGGCCACAACCAGGCCACTGCTGATCTTGGAGAGCTTGGCATTGAGCCGCTCCACGATGGCCGGGGCTTTCTGATCGGCTCCGCTGCGCTCTTCCAAAGGTTTGAGGCCGAAGAAGAACACACCCTGGTCTGGGCTGGAGCCGTTGAAGCCGTAGCCACTCACCACTGACGCCGCGGTGATGTCGGGCTCCTCCTTGAGCACCCTGGCGATCTCCAGGCCGGTCTGCTGGGTGAGGGTGAGGGAGGCGCCGTTCTGCAACTGGAAGATTCCCACCCCATAGCCCTGGTCTTCCTCAGGAATGAAAGCCGAGGGCAGGGCAGAAAAGGCCAGGGCGGTGAGCACGATGCCACCGACTAGGCCCGCAAACACCAGCTTGCGCTTGCGGATCAACACCTGCAGCAGCCGGGCATAACGGTCCTGGAGCCAGGCAAAAAAGCTGTTGAACCGATCAAAAATCAGGGCCAGCCTGCTGCCGGCAATGCCGAACAGCACCACCCCGAACACATAGGCGCCGACGCCGAAGGAGGCTGCGCTGAAGCGACCGAAGGCCAACCCCACCACCACACCCCCGATCGTCCAGCCCCAACCTTTTGGCTTCTGGGGCTGCTCCGACTTCAGGATCAGGGCCGACATCATCGGCGAGAAGGTAAGGGCGTTGAAGGTGGAGATGGCAATCGAGAAGGCGATCGTGAGCGCAAATTGCTTGTAGATGATGCCGATGCCGCCCGGGTAGAACGCGACCGGCACGAATACCGCCATCAACACCAAGGAGGTGGCAATCAAAGCGCCGATCAGGGTGCCCATGCACTCCATCGCCGCCTTGCGGGGGCTCATCCCGCTTTCGAGGTTCTTGGAGACGGCCTCAATCACCACGATGGCGTCGTCCACCACCAGACCGGTGGCGAGCACCAACCCCAGCAGGGTGAGCTGGTTGATCGAGAACCCAAACGCCTTGATGAACGCGAAGGTGCCGATCAGGGAGATCGGAATCGCCAGGCTGGGAACCACCGTGGCGCGCCAGTTCTGGAGGAACAGGAACAGGATCACCAGCACCAGCACGATGGCCAGGCCCAGGGCATCGGTCACGCCGTCCACGGCCGACTCGATGAACTGGCCGATGTTGTAAATCTGCTTGACGGTGATCCCCGCAGGCACGGTCTGGGAGAACTGATCCATCACCGCCACAACCGCTTCCGACACATCCAGCGCGTTGCTCTCAGGCGTCTGGAACACCGCCACGGTGATCGCCGGATAGCCCTCGACGCTGACGGCCTGCTGGGCAAAGGTGTTGAAGCCATAGGTGGCTTGGCCCACATCCCGCAGCCGCAGCAGGTTGCCCTGGGGTGACTTCCCGACGATCAGATCGTTGAGCTGCTCAATCGATACCAGGTTGCCGTTGTCGCCCACCAGGATCGGGTAGGCGAACAGCTGGTCTCCTCCGGCTGGCGGGCCACCAATCAGACCGCCAATCGCCACGCTGTTCTGACTCTTGACAGCATTGACGATCTGGTCGGCAGTCAGCTGGTTGGCCGTGAGCTTGTTGGGGTCGACGAACAGCCAGAAGGCCGGGTTGCTGCCCCCAAGCATGTTCACCTGGGCAACGCCGGGCACCCGCTCCAGCTCGTAATAGAGCTGCTCATAAATGAGGCCGTTAATGTATGGCGCATCAAATTGCCCCTCGGTTGAGGTGACCTGATAGGCCAGCAGGATTGAGGGCGTGCTCTGCATCACTGACACGCCCGTAG
>JBIIQK010000056.1:0-8305 GCA_044342135.1 Cyanobium sp. | reverse complement strand
GCAGTGAGGCGCAAATCCCCCTGGCTGGCCCGGGGCAGCCGATCAATCTCCATGCGCTCCTGCTTGGGGTACCAGCGCACCCGGCTGGCGGTCACCCGCAACGGCTTCGGTCCGATCCGCTGAAGCAAGGTCGGGCCCTCGAGCTGCACAACCTCGCCGTCATTGATAACGGTGCCGCTGGTCGCGGTGATCCGATACACCGCTTTGCCCTTTGCATAGATCACCCCTCGCAGGTCCCTGGCCTGGGCGACTCGGCGGCTGAGGTCATAGCGGGCTTCGGGACTGCTGAGTTGCCACAACGGCAGCCCACTGGCGTCCTTCTGGCGCAGGTTGAGAGAGCGGAACACAAACGGCTGGGCCGCTTCCTCCTTGGGGGCAGGGGCACGGCAGCCACCCAGAAGCGGCGAGGCCAGAACCAGGGCCAGACCAAGCAGCAGGCGACCCATCACAGGGGAGCCTCGAGTTCCAGTCGTTGCATCACCGGCTGCGGTTCGATCAGGGGGAGCCCCGGAAGCAGGCCGCCCCAGTGCTGGGCGTCCAGCCAGGCTGACGGAACTCCCGAAGCGTGGCCACTGACAAAGGGTTGCTGGCCAAGCTGGATCAACATCCGCTCGGAGAGGTCAGGCACCAACGGAGCCAGCAACACGGCGACCCAGCGGGTGGCCTCGAGCACCGCATAGAGATCAGCAGCCACCTGCGCCTCCTCACCCTCCTGCTTCATCCGCTTCCACGGGGCCTGGTCATTGAGAAAGCCATTGGCGCTGATCGCCAGCTGCAGGGCCGCCTCCGCAGCGGTTCGGAAGTCGAGGGCTTCCAGGGCCCCAGACACCGCCTGTCCTGCCCCCAGGGCCGCCACCGCGAGGGGGTGGTCAGGCTGGCTGGCAGGACCAGCCGGCGGGACGGCATCGGCGAACCAGCGCCGTGCCATCGAGGACGTGCGATTGAGCAGGTTGCCGATCGTGTTGGCCAGGTCGTTGTTGACCAGGTCGATGAACCGTTGCTGCTGGAAATCTCCGTCATCCCCAAAGGGGATGTCCCGCAGCAGGTACCACCGCACCGCATCCCGGCCGCAGCGCTCGAGCAGTTGCTCCGGATCGAGCACATTGCCCAGTGATTTGCCCATCTTCTGGCCCTCCCGGGTGAGGAAGCCGTGGCCAAACACCCGCTCCGGCAAGGGCAAGCCCGCCGACAACAGCATGGCGGGCCAATAGACGGCGTGAAAACGCAGGATGTCCTTGCCGATCACGTGCAGCTGGGCCGGCCAGCCCCGCTGACGGATCAGGTCCAGGTCGACAGGGTCTTCCGCGGGCAACAGGGCCGACAGATAGCCCAGCAGGGCATCGAACCACACATAAAAGGTGTGCCCCCCATGCCCTGGCACCGGAATCCCCCAGGGGAGGTCCACGCGGGAGATGGAGAAGTCACGCAGCCCCTGGGCCACAAAGTTCTCGACCTCCTTCTGTCGGCTGGCCGGCGCAATGAAGCCCGGACGCCGGATCAACGCCTCGATCTCACTCTGATAGCGGGAGAGACGGAAAAAGAGATTCACCTCATCGCGCCATTCCAGGGGCTTGCGATGGATGGCGCACTCGGGGTCCTGGCTACCGGGCGCATCGTCCTTGAATTCCTCGCAGGCCACGCAATACCAGCCCTGCTGGCGGCCCTCCACCACATCCCCATTCGCCTCCACCCTGGCGAAGAATTGCTCCACCAACTGGCGGTGCCGGGGGTCCGTGGTGCGGATGAAGCGGTCATGGCTGATCTGCCAGCGGTCCCAGAGGGCCCGATAGCCCTCACTCACCGCGTCGCAATGGGCCTGGGGAGTCAGCCCCGCGGCCTCGGCGGTGCGCTGGATTTTCTGGCCGTGCTCATCGCAGCCGGTGATGAACACCACCTGTTCACCCTTCAGTCGCTGGAAACGGGCGATGGTGTCACAGGCAAGCGTGGTGTAGGCGCTGCCGAGATGGGCCCGGTCGTTGACGTAATAGAGGGGCGTGGTGAGGGTGTAAGACATGCAACCGGGAGGGGGGCACGCGGCGCCGCGACCGGGGCCCACCCTGACACGCTGGGGAGCCAGCGTTGCACCCTTGGTAGCCATGGCAATGAGGGACGAACAGGCCGAGGTGGTGGTGTGGGGTGGCGGCACCGGCGGGGTGGCGGCCGCCCTCCAGGCCGCCCGTGGCGGGGCCGGAGTGCTGCTGCTCACCCCTGGCCCCTGGCTGGGGGGCATGGTGAGCGCGGCCGGGGTCTGTGCTCCCGATGGCAATGAGCTCTCGCCCTGGCAGACGGGGCTCTGGGGGGCGTTTCTGAGGGAACTGCGGCAGCGCGAACCGGAGGGCCTCGACCACAACTGGGTAAGCTGCTTTGGCTATCGCCCCGCCACCGCCGAGGCGATTTTGCGGGATTGGTGTGACGCCCAGAGCACCCTGCAGTGGCGTGATGGCGTGGTGCTGCAGGCCGTGCATCACCAGGGTCAGCGCATCCGGGCCATCGACGTCGAGCATCGGGGTGAGCCACTCCAGATCCAGGCCCAGGTCTGGATTGATGGCAGCGATCGCGGCGAGCTTCTGGGCCTCGGCGCCGCCCCATACCGGCAGGGCTGGGAACCCCAGGAGGGATGGCAGGAGCCCAGCGCCCCTCCCCGGGCCAGGCTGGAGCAGGAGCCTTTTTTCCAGGCGCATCCCCTGCAGTCCCCCACCTGGGTGGCGATGGGGCAGTTGCCAGCGGGCGCCGCTCCCGGCTCCATGCCAGCCCTGCCCAGGGGGGAGTCGCCACCGCTTCCACCACCCTTTGGCTCGGCCGCTGAGGCCTTTGGGCTGGAGCGCACCATCAGCTACGGCAGGTTGCCGGGGGGACTGGTGATGCTGAATTGGCCCCTGGGCGGGAACGATTGGCATGGCTCCGCCCTGGAGCTGCTCGACCCCCTGGCTCCGGAGGGCCCGATCGGGGCAGCCATGCAGGCCCACAGCCAGGCCTTCAGCGCAGCACTGCAGCAGGCCTCCGGGGGCTGGCTCCAGCCGGCGGCGTGCTTCCCCCTGTCAGGGCAGGGCCATGCAGGCCGCTCATCCCTGGAGGGCCCCTCCGCACTGGCCCTGATGCCCTATTGGCGTGAAGGGCGCCGCCTGGTGGGACCCACCGTGGTGCTGGAACAGCACCTCCTTCCCCTGGGACCGGGGGAATCCCAGGGACCGCTGCCAATCCATGGCGAGGGCCGGGTTGAGTCGGTGGCGGTAGGCAACTACGCCAACGATCACCACTACCCAGGGCCCGATTGGCCGCTCGCCCCCAAAAGCATCCGTTGGGGTGGCCGCTGGAGCGGCACTCCGTTCACCATTCCCTACCGGTCCCTGCTGAGCGCCTCCTGCGAGAACCTGCTCGCCGCGGACAAGTGTTTCAGCGTCAGCCACATGGCCAATGGCGCCACCCGCCTGCAACCCCTGATTTTCAACATCGGCCAGGCCGCGGGAGCAGCGGCAGCGCTGGCATTGCAGCGACAGGTTCCCCTGGCGGAGCTGCCGGTGCGGACCCTGCAGGAGCAGCTGATCGGCGATGCCTGGGCTCCGGCGGCGGTGGTGCCGCTCTGGGATACACCCTGGGATGCGGAGGACTGGGCGGAGCGCCAGCGGCAGGTGTTGGATGCACCCGATCTCATCGGTGCCGATGGCCTGGTGGCGACAGCGTTTGCACGGTCCGTTGATCCGCAACGAGCAGGAGCAGAGCCTCACGAGGCGCTCTGGACGGGCGTGGTCCATGGCGATGGCCAGGGTGGATACCTGTTCATGGCTGAGCCTGACCAGACGAGCGGCGCTGGCAGTAGGGACTCCTCCCCCTGGCCTTTGATCACGCTCGAACCTGGGCTGAACCGTTGGCTGCAGGGTCTCGACCGCCCCACTCCCGCCCGGTTGATCGGCTGTGCCAACCCCTGGGGCCCGTGGCTGCGGGCGTCCCGGCTGGCCCCCGACTAAGCGGTGGCTTGCAGCCGCAGCTGATCCCGCAAGGGGTCCACCAGCTGCACCCGCAGCTGGAGTCCATCCCCCGGCTGGGAGCCGGCGGGGCACTCGGCCGCCAGATCCAGGGCAAGGGCATCGACATGCACCAGGCCCAGCCGGTCCTGGGGGCGCAGCCAGCGCAGGAACTGGGCCTGCCAATGGTCGCCGCGGTGGTCTTGGAACCACACCTGTTGCCAGTGGCGCTGATCCTCCCGGCTGATCTGGATGCCCTGCCGGATCGAACCGTCGAGATCGTTCAGCAGGGCCTGCAGGGCGTCGGCGGCGAATGGTGGGGTGTGCTGCTGCAGGGCCAACAGCTGCCGTTGCACCACCAGATCCGCGTAGCGACGGATCGGTGAGGTGGCCTGCACGTAGGCAGGCAATCCCAGGCTGAAATGGGGACTGGGATCGGTACCGGTGTGGCCCCGGCTCAGACAGCGCTTGATCGCCGCATGGCGCACCGGACCGGCCGGTAGGGCGTTGAGCTCACTGTCGGGGGGCAGGGCAGCCGGCAACTGACTGCGGTAGGGCAGGGCAAGGTTCTGGTCCCGCCCATAGGCCGCCACGGCTGCCCCCGCCAGGATCATGGCCTCCGCCACCAGCAACCGGGATGGACTCGGTTCGGTGATCTCCAGCCGCGCTTGGTCGTCAATGGCACGGACACGTCCCTCCGGCTGATCCAACAGCAGTGCGCCCTGCTGCACCCTCCAGTGGCGGCGACGCTCCAGCAGGGCATGCAGATCGGCGAGGTCGCGCTCCTGGGGAGGCGCCAGATCAATCAATTCATCGGCGTCGGCGTAGGAGAGCCGATAGGTGGGCGACACCCAGCTGCGCTCAAAGCCCGAGGCCGCGATGGCGCCAGCAGGGTCGAGCTCCACCCACAGGCTCCAGGCGGCGCTGCGGCGGCCCGCCCGCAGGCTCATCGGCCCAGTCGCCAGGGCCTCGGGAAACATGGGCAGGATGCCGCCGGCCAGATACAGGCTGCTGCCGCGCCTGCGCGCCTCCAGGTCGAGGGGCGAATCCACGGCGATCAGCCGACCTGGATCAGCCACATGAATCCAGATCCGCTGCTGCCCTGACGCGGTGGTTTCGAGGGCCAGACCGTCGTCAATGTCACAGGTGTCGGCGTCGTCGATGGTGACGCAGCGCTGGGCGGTGAGGTCGAGGCGGCTGGCATCGCCCGGCAACTCCTGCTCCGCAGCTGCCAGTAGCCGATCGGCCTCCAGCAGCAACGCGGCGGAAAACCCCTGCTCCCAGGTGGTGGCCCGTAGGGAGGGCAGATGGTGGGCTTCCCACTGGCCCAGGTCGACCAGCAGGTGGCGAATCGAACCGGTGTCGGCACTGCAGTGGGCGGCCTGCAGGGCCTGCCGCAGGGGCAGAGGCAGGGGGGTGGCGCAGTCGCCGCTGGCCCAGGCCACCAAGAGCTCAAGCTGCTGCTGCTGCTCCTGATCGAGGCTGCGGAGATCGAGCGTCTTCCGCTCGCGCAACACGTGATGCCAGCGCTGTTCAGCTTGGACCTGCAGCACCTGGTGGCGACGTTCCCGTCGCAGACGCCTCAGGTCGTCAAGGCCGCGGGGCTCAACCTGGCCCTGACGCAGGCGAAACAGGGTCTGGGGCCCCTGACACCAGAGCCAGCAGGAGGCAATCGCCAGACCATCGCGCCGGGAACACACCAGCTCGACCCACTCGGCCAGGGGCTGGGCCAGGGCGTCTCCATGGAGCAAGAGCCAGGCCGCACCGAAATCGCGCCGGGGGGGGAGCGCCGCCGACAGGGTTGCGTCATTGATGCCCCAGGGGGCCTGGCTGAGCCGCTGGGGAACGGTTGACAGGGCGGGCAGGGGGCAGAGCACCTGCAGCTGCCGCAAGGGCAGGATCTGCTGCCGAGCTGACGCCCCGATGGCCACGCTGGCCTTCGTGTTTTGAACGCTCAAAACAATGGCGACCTGGGGGCCCCGCTCGTCGCAGAGACCCACCAGATCGCCAGGTTGGATGTGTGCCGAGGCCAGCGGATGCGCCTCAGCCTTCGGGATTCACGAAGGGCAGCAGGGCCACGATGCGGGCGCGCTTGACCGCGTTGGTGAGGTCACGCTGCTGCTTGGCGGTGAGGCCCGTCAGCCGGCGGGGCAGGATCTTGCCGCGCTCGGTGATGAACTTCTTGAGCAGATCGACGTCTTTGTAGTCAATCGGGTCGCCGGGCTTGATCGGCGAGAGACGCTTTTTGAAAAAGGAGCTGGACATGGAATGAAACGGGGAGGTGAAGGGAAGCCGATGCCTGTCAAGGCCAGGGAAAAGCGAGGGGGTTCAGGACGGGGATGGCAGAACGCCCGTCCCTGAATCCAGGCTCACTTGATTTCCTTGTGGACCGTTGAGGAGTTGCAGTGCGGACAGAACTTCTTCAGCTCAAGCCGTTCGGTGGTGTTGCGGCGGTTCTTTTCGGTGGTGTACCGGGACACACCGGGAGACCGCTTGGCGGGGTTGGACCGGCATTCCGTGCACTCAAGAGTGATCACGATCCGGACGCCCTTGTTTTTAGCCATGAAGGACGTTGCGCCGCTGGTGCGAAGCGAAAGGACAAGCTGCCACCATACCTGGCAGCAGAACCCGGAACCCTGTGGATCCCTAGGATCCCGCTCTCCGATGGAATGGGTTGATGCGGGTCTCGCTCCAATGGTTGCAGGAGCTGGTGACCGCCCCTGGCGAGGCGCTGGCGGTGGACGCGCTGGCAGAGCGCCTCTCGCTTGCTGGCTTTGAGGTGGACGCCATTGAGGACCTGGCGGCCCAGGCCGCAGGCGTGGTGGTGGGATACGTGCGCGAGCGGCAGGCCCATCCCAATGCCGACAAGCTGAGTGTCTGTGAGGTCGAGGTCGGCGCAGCCGAACCCCTCCAGATCGTCTGCGGAGCAGCCAACGTTCGCTCTGGCATCCACGTACCGGTGGCGCTGGTGGGGGCCCACCTGCCGGCTGTGAACCTCACGATCAAGCCCGCCGAACTGCGCGGCGTGCCCAGCAGCGGCATGATCTGCTCCCTGGCGGAGTTGGGCCTGAGCGCGGCAGCAGACGGCATCGCCGTGCTGGACGAGCTGCTCGAATCCGTGCCTGCCGTGGGGTCGCCGGTGGGTCCGAGTCTGGGGCTCGATGACCAGGTGCTGGAGCTGGCGATCACCGCCAATCGCCCGGACGGCCTCTCCATGCAGGGCATTGCCCGGGAAGTGGCAGCTCTGGTGGGTGGTGAGACCCGCATCGTCATGCCGGCGGCGGCCCTGACGGCGACCCCCCTGCCCGTGGACGCGGGTGATCGATCGGCCATGGAAGAGGGCGGCCTCTTCAGCCTCACAGCCCTCGAGGGCGTAACGGTGGGGCCCTCGCCGCGTTGGTTGCAACACCGTCTGGAGAAGGCCGGCATCAGGCCCATCAACAACGTGGTGGACATCACCAACCTGGTGATGTTGGAAACGGGCCAGCCGCTGCATGCCTTCGACCGCGCGCGGCTCGCGGCGCTCACCGGCGGCCAGGCCGAGGTGGCCTCCGTGGGCCTGCGTCAGGCGCGGGCTGGAGAACACTTCACCGCCCTGGATGGAACGGAGCAGGTGCTCTCGCCGGAAGCCCTGGTGGTGACCTACGCGGGACGACCCATTGCCCTGGCAGGAGTCATGGGTGGCGCCGACGAAGCCGTCAGCGGCGACACCACCGCCATCTGGCTCGAAGCGGCGGTCTTTGCCCCCCAATCGGTTCGTCGCTCCGCCCGCAGCGTGGGATTGCGGACTGAAGCCAGCAGTCGGTTTGAGAAGGGACTGCCCCTGGAGAACAGCCTGGCAGCCGCCGACCGTGCCGTGCAGCTCTTCCAGGAGCTCTGTGCCGCCCGAGTGGTGAATCGCTGGGTGCACCAGCGGCCCCAGCCAGCGGCCCTGCCCCTGCATCTGCGGCGGGACGCACTCCACAACCTGCTGGGCCCCGTGCAGGAGGGCGAGGAGCAAACCGATCTCAGCGATGGGCAGATCTTGCAGACCCTCACGGCCCTCGGCTGCACCCTGGTGGAGGATGCCGATGGCGAGGGATGGCAGGTCACCGTGCCCCCCTCCCGCTCGATTGACCTGCAGCGGGAGGTGGACCTGATCGAGGAGGTGGCGCGGCTGGTGGGCTACGACCGGTTTGCCTGCCATTTGCCCGATCCACTCGAACCCGGAGGGCTGGAGCCCGCCCAGCAGGTGGAGCGGCGACTCCGCCGCCAGCTCTGTGCGGCCGGATTCCAGGAGGCCTGCAGCTTTTCTCTGGTGGGGGCAGCACCAGGGCGGTTGCCCCTGGCCAATCCATTGCTGG
>JBIIQK010000055.1:0-8372 GCA_044342135.1 Cyanobium sp. | reverse complement strand
CGGCCTCCAGCTCGCCGAACAGCTGCGGCGCGTGCGCCAGGCGGTGGTGAGCAACGACACTCTGGTGAAAGAGGAGGTGGAGGCCCTCAAGCAGTCGGGTCTGGTGCCGCGGCTGGATCTGTTGCGAGCAGAAGCCGAGCTGCAGCAGAGCCGCTACCGGCTGGAGCAAGCGGAGGCCCTGCGCGCGAGCCGCGAACGCCAGCTCAGCAACCTGATCAACGTGCCCTTCGACATCACCGTGACGGCGCCGGAGGCCATCGCCCTCCAACCGCCCTGGCCCCTCGACCTGCAGCAGACCCTGATTCAGGGCTTCCACGACAACCCCCAGCTGCTGGCCCTGCAGGCCGCCCGGGATGCCCTGCTCCGCCAGGCCGACCGCCGTGCCGCCGAGCTGCTGCCCAGCCTGCGGCTGTTTGCCCAGGCCGGCGTGGCGGAGGTGCTGTCGAACAAACCGGTGATCGACCTGCAGGGCTGTTGCGCCGCCACCAACATCCCCGAGCTCTACAGCCAAAGTGCCGACTGGGCCGCCGGACTCCAACTGCGCTGGCGCCTCTTTGACGGAGGGGTGACGAGCGGGGCGGCAGGGGCCAGCCGAGCTGCGGCGATGCGCACGGAACAGACCCTGGCGCGCGAACGCAACGCCATCCGCCAGCGGCTGGAGGGCGCCTTTTTCGACCACCGGGCCGCCCTGGGACAGATCGTGGCGTCCCGGGCCTCCTACGCCGCCTCGCGGGAGGCGTTTCGCGATGTGCGCGCGCGCTATCAGCTCGGTCTCGCCGACTACACCGATGTGAGCACCACCATTCGGCTGCTCACCCAGGCGATGGAGGGCGTGGCCGAGTCGATCACCCTCGCCAATGTGAGCTACGCCCAGCTGCTGCGCGAGCTCCTGCCCGTGCCCAACGAACCCGGCCAGCCCGTCAGCCTTCCTTTGGTGCTCGAGCCTGCTGGCGGCGGCACCACCAGGCCCAACAGCGCCACGCCAACAGCACAACCAAGACCGCAAACCAGAACCACACCTCCGGCGCGTTGGCGTGGAGCAACACCACCAGCAGGCTGATCTCGACAATCAACAGCGGCAATTCCCGGCGCAGGGGAGCCCCCATGGCAAACCTGTTCATGCCAAACCTGCTCATGGCAAACCTCCCGCCTGCCGCAGGGTCGGCCGGTCTTGGCGCTGCTGGCCCAGGTTGCGGTAGCTACCTGTGACGTCGCGCAGCACGGGCAACACGTAACTCAAGGGGGTGCGCCACTCCACGTAGCCATGGGCCTTGAGGGTGAGACCCTCCCGGATGGGGAACACACTGCTTCCCCGCGAGAGGGTCCAGCGGTAGCCATCAAAACTGCGGGCGCCGGGGTCCAGGCCGATGTTCACCCGCATCACCGGACCGTTCTTCACCAACGCCTCCGCAAGCTGGGGATTGCCCATGGTGGTGTCCACATCTTCCCGGGTGGCGGGCAGCACACTCACCTGTTGCACCCGACCCTGCAATCCCCCGAAACGACCACGCTCGTTCCAATCGGGCACCACCTCCATCGGCAGCCGGGGTGGCAGACGCCGGGCATCGGCCGGTGAGAAATAGGCCACTGCGAGCAGGGGATCTCCGGGCTTGCCGCCGAGGGTGCCGAGCCGCTGGCCTGGTTTGACGGTCTGGCCGCTCACCACCTGCAGGTCAAGCACCTGGCCGTCCCGATCCGCGATCAGGGTGCCTTCGTAGGCCAGTCGCGCCTTGGTCACCTTGATGGCTCGGCGGCTGTCGTCGATCCGGTAGCGACGGCGCTGCTGCTCCGTCTCGATCTCCAGCTTCACCTTCTCAAACCCATCCTCGGCTTCCTTTTCGCCGATGCGCAGATTTTCAATCGCCACATCCAACTGGGTCGCCCGATCCTGGGTGGACACCACCTGCTCCGCCAGCGGGGCCACCACGTCTTGTCGGGCCAGCAGGCGGAAGTCGGCCACTTTTTGGTTGTAGGTCTGGCGCAAGCCAGCCAGCCGCTGACGCTCCCGGTTCAGCTTGGTGAGGGCGGTATCGCGCACGGTGCGGGCAGCCTGGAGACGCACTCCATCGCGGCGGTCGAGATCGGTATTGATGGCGATCAACTCCGCCAGATCCCGCTCCTGTCGCCGCAACTCCTGCTCCAACACCGGCAGATAGAGCCGGATCACGGGCTGCCCGCGACGAACCGCCTCGCCCACTGCCACGGGAATCTCCAGGATCTGCCCGCCGGCGCGGGCGTCAATCACCTTCGCGCCACCGGGCACGATCATCACGCCCCGGCCCACCACTTCGGTGGGCACCGGCCAGAAGCAGACCCAACCGGCGGTGAGCGTCACCAGTCCAGCGAGGGCCAACAACACCTGACCTTCCGGATCAGCGGCCTGGCGACGAACCCAGCTCCAGGCCTCAACAGCCAAGAATCACCTCCCGAGACGCTCCCGCAGATGATCGCCGACACGCAGGGCGTTGGCGATGGCCGTGAGGGAAGGGTTCACCGCTCCGATGGTCGGCATGAAGCTGGTATCGACCACGTAGAGGTTGTCGAGGTCGTGGGCCTTGCAGTTGATGTCCAGCACCGAGGTGGCCGGATCGTCGCCGAAGCGGCAGGTACCGGCCTGATGGCCCACCGCGGCAATCGACATCTCGCTCTTGATGTAGAACTGGCGCTCCACCAAATGATTCTTGAGATAGAGCTGGTCCAGCAGCCCGGTGAGCCGCCCGTAGAGCCGCTGGGCAGCCGTCTGGTTGTTGAGGGTATAAGAGAGATGAATCTGGCCCTCACCGTCAATGGTCACGCGGTTGTTGGGATCCGGCAGGTCTTCTGAAGAGATCCAGAAATCGAGAGCATGCTCGGCGATTTTGTCCATCGACCAACCTGGCATCAGGAAGGTTTCAAGCGGGGCATAGCCCTTCATGATCGTGCCGTTGGTCTTCCCCGTCATCTGAATGTTGCCCATCGGGTAGTCAAAGTCGGCATCTCCCAGATACCAATCATTGATCGAGATGGTTTTCTGGAACACGGTGGTATTCGGCTCGTGGGCCAGGGCCACCATGGCCTTGCTGTTGTGGAACATGTAGTTGCGTCCCACCTGGTCGGAGCTGTTGGCCAGCCCGCCGGGGTGCTTGTCGTTGGCCGACATCAGCAACAGACGGGCCGTATTGGCGGCACCACAACTCACCACCACCACATCACCCCGCACGGTCATCGGTTGACCATCCCGCTCCAGCTGCACGGCCTGAACGCTGCGGCCCGAGGCATCGGTCTCCAAGCGACGCACATGGGCCCGGGTGAGCAGAGACACATTCGGTGCCGCCAGGGCCGGCCGGACCCCCAACACATCTGCATCGGATTTGGCATGCACCAGGCAGGGGAATCCATCGCAGCAATTGCACTTGCGGCAACGGCTGAAGGCCATGTTGGCCTCATCCAGCATCACGCCTGTAGGGGCATGGAAGGGATGCAATCCGGCCCCGCGCAGATCATCCACCAACTGCTGGATACGGGGCTCATGAGCGATGGGAGGATGGGGATAGGCACCACTACAGGGGGGCTCGGTGGGATCTTCGCCCCGCTGACCATGGACGTGGTACATCTCTTCCGCCCGCTGGTAATAGGGCTCGAAGTCGCTGTAACGCAGGGGCCAGGCTGGCGAGATGCCATCAAAGTGAGTGAGCTGCTCAAAATCCTGCTGGCGCAGCCGGAAGTGGGCCGCGCCGTACATCTTGGTGGCCCCACCCACGAAGTAATGGCTACCCGGCTGAAACGGCTTGCCATGCTTGTCATGCCACACATCCTTGGACACATAGCGACCCTTCTGAAACACCTCCGCCGCATCCCAGTTCTGGGGTTCCTGGGGCAGAAAGTCTCCCCGCTCGAGCACCAGAATCTTCAGCCCACTGGGGGCCAGATGGCGGGCCAAGGTACCCCCACCAGCACCGCTGCCGATGATCACCACATCAAAGTGGGCCCCATCAGCCACCTCCAATTGGCCAGCTGCCGGCAACGGCGAAATCGCCAGGGAAGGTCCGGGAAGCTCGCTGGGATGGGAAGGGTGGGCCATGGCTGGGCAAAAAGAATCAGGGATGAATCAGGAGGAGATAATCGAGCGTTAACCAGAGGGATAACGATTCAACTGATTGATCATCTTGGCGATGGTGGCACTCCATCCGGTCTGGTGGGACGCACCCACACCTCGGCCATTATCGCCGTGGAAATACTCATTGAACAGAAGCAGATCACGCCAGTGGGGATCGTTCTGGAACAGCTCTACATCGCCATTAAAGGCTCGGCGTCCGGAGTCATCCCGCCGGAAGATGCCCACCAAGCGCTTCTCAAGCTCTAGCGACACCTCCCACAGATTGAGCCAGGTGCCGGAGCGTGTGGGGAACTCCACCTTGAAGCTATCGCCGTAGTAGTGGGCGTACTTCTGCAACGACTCGATCAGCAGGAAGTTCATCGGCATCCACACCGGCCCACGCCAGTTGGAATTGCCCCCGAACATGGCCACCGGGCTGTCCGCCGGGCTGTAGGCCAGGGTCTGACTGTCAGAGCCCTCCGTGAAGGAGTAGGGATGGTCGCCGTACACCTTGGACAGGGACCGAATCCCATAGGGAGACAGAAACTCCTCCTCATCGAACAAGCGCTCGCAGATCCGCCGCAGGCGATCGTCGGGAACGAGGGTGAACAGGAGACGGTCGTTGTGCCAGCGGCCGAGGTTGTGCTCCAACCAAGTGGGGGTCGTGCGCTCGTGCACAAACCAGGCCATGCTCTTGCGCACATCGAGCACTGGAACACGGTTGACGGTGTCGCGATCGAAACTCGCAACAGCGAGCAGGGGTACCAGGCCGGAGAGCGAACGGGTGCGGAGGTAGTCGCTGCTGCCATCCGGCCTTTTGATTACGTCGTAATAGAACCCGTCGTCGTCATCCCAGTTGAGGAAGCCTCGTTTCAACGGGTTGTTGAGGGTGATCGCCAGTTGGGTGAAGTCGTAGACAAAGCGCTCGCAAGTATCGGCATACTCAGGCTCCTCACGGCTCAGCTCCACCGCAATGTTGAGCAAATTGAGGCTGAGAGAAGCCATCCAGGCCGTGCCATCGCACTGCTCGATGCGACTGCCATCAGCCAGGGGAAAACGCCGATCAAACACGGCGATGTTGTCGAGCCCGAGGAACCCACCCTCAAACACATTGTCGCCGGAGCGATCGTTGCGGTTGGCCCACCAGCCGTATTCGAGCAACAGCTTGCGCAGGGCAGCCCGCAGAAACGGATAATCCGCCTGGCCATTGTGCTTGCGGTCGATCTGGTAGATCCGCATCGCCGCCCAGGCACCGATCGGCGGATTGGGATCGGAGAGCGCCCACTCATAGGCGGGGGTCTGGGCGCTGGGAGAGGTGTAGTGGGGGCTGCGCAACAACATTGCCTGCTGCTTGGCCATCTCTGGATCGAAGATGGCGAAGGCCACCGCGTGGAACATCAGATCCCACTGGCAGAAGTAGGGGTACTCCCAGGCATCCGGCATCGAGATGACATGGTGGGCATGGAGTCGACTCCACAGGGCCGTGTCGGACTGCCAGCGGTTGGCCGGCGGCGTGGGCTGGGTGGGATCTCCCTCCAGCCAGCGCATCACGCTCCAGCCGTAGTACTTCTTGCACCACAGCAATCCCGCCAGAGCAGAGGAGTGAATCAGCCGGTCTTCGGCGTTGAGCCCCGGCAGGGTTTGCTCGAAGAACTGAACACTCTCTGCCTCCCGCGCCTGGAACAGGGCGTCAAAGCCAGGCCCGAAGGGGGATCCAGCCTCGGCATCGGGCGCTCGCCCATCCAACCGTTGCCGCAGGCGCAGATCCACAACCCACTCCTCAGCCGGCGCCAGGGTGCGCTGCAACAGCCGGGCCACCTTGGTGCCGCACTGGGCTGGATTGATCGCATCAGCCTCACCACCGATCAGATAACGGTGAAATCCGTCCTTCTGGAAGGGCGTGGGGTTGGGTTCGCCGTAGAGGTGCTGGTGGTTGGTTTCGTTGTCGGTGAACAGCCAGGTGCCCCCATCCCGGCAGAGAAGCTCATAAACCCCCAGATCGGGGAGATCACCGGTGACGACAGCGTCACCGTCGAGGCCCATCGGCTGGCGCTGCTCATCGGGATAACCCCAGCCCCAGGTGTTGCGCATCCAGAGGGTGGGCAACAGGCTGAGGGGGGCAGGATCGGGCCCGCGGTTGGTGACGCGAAAGCGAATCAGCAGATCGGTGGCTGAGGCCTTGGCGTACTCCACGACGACATCGAAGTAGCGATTGTCATCGAAGATGCCGGTATCCACCAGCTCGTATTCCGGTTCGCTGCGACTGCGACGGCCGTTTTCATCGACCAGGTGTTGGTAGGGGAACGCGCTCTGCGGGTACTTGTAGAGCCCCCGCATGAAGCTATGGGTGGGGGTATTGGCCAGGTGGAAGTAGTAGTCCTTGAGATCTTCCCCGTGGTTGCCCTCGGGGTTGCCCAACCCAAAGGGCCGCTCCTTGAGGATCGGATCAACCCCGTTCCAGAGCGCCAGGGAGAAACACAGCCGGCACTGTTCATCGCAGATCCCCAGCAGCCCGTCTTCACCCCAGCGATACACCCGCGATCGGGCCTGGTCATGGGGGAAGGAGCGCCAGGCGTCGCCGTCGGCGGAATAGTCCTCCCGCACGGTGCCCCACTGGCGATCGGGGAGGTAACTGCCCCAAAGGGTCCAGGGCTGAAGGCCCTGATCGCGCTCCTGGATGCGACCAGACTCGGGGTTGGTGGGCAGCGGTGGGGTTGGGGTCATCACAGGGATGTCTTGAGTCCGTCGGCAATGCGCAGGGCGTTGGCGATCACGGTGAGGCCGAAGCCCATGGCCGGGCAGGCCGGGAAGACACTGGCGTCGGCAATGGTGAGGTTGGCCACCTCATGGCTGCGGCCCTGGAGATCCACCACGGACGTCGCCGGGTTGTCGCCCATCCGGCAGGTGCCACAGCTGTAGCCCATGGCCGACAGGGGGGCCTCACCGCGCGGGTGGGTGGGAGCCTCCTTCACCACATGGCAATCCGGATCCGCCTCCACCGCCTTCAGGGTGTCGATCCAGCGGTAGACGAGGCGATCGTGGGCCTCGCGGTTGTTGGCCAGATAGGTGACCTGAATGCGATCCCCCCGCAGGCTGATTCGGTTGTGGGGATCGGGCAGCACCGGGCTCATGGCCCACCAACTGATCGAGCGGGACGCCAATTGCTCCAGGCCGAAATTGGGCAGCAGCTTGGTCACCAGGGAGAGCACCGGCGGCGACTCCGCAAACAGCGCATCCTGCAAAACTCCACCACCGTTCTGAATCGAGCCCAGGGGGAAGGAGACGTTTTTGTCGCCCCAGAGATAGTCGTTGATGCCGTAACTGCGGCCGTAGCGACCGGAATTGGGCTCGGTGGCGAGTTGCAGGATCGAGGTGAGCTGCAGCTTCATCAGATTGCGGCCCACCTGGTCGGAGCCATTGGCCAGTCCACGGGGATGGCGATCGGTAGCCGAACGCAGCAAGATCGCGGCACTGTTCACCGCGCCAGCTGCCAGCACCACCTGATGGCCCATGAACAACCAGCTCTGGCCATCCACCAGGGCCTCCACACCCCGCACCTCCGTGCCGCTGGGATTAACGTGGAGCTTTTGCACCTGGGCCCCACTTCGCACCACCACCGAGCTGGACGCGCGGGCCGGGTCCACCCCAAACAACTCCGCATCGCCGCTGGGATCAGCCGCAGACTCCGACCAGCTCTGGGGCAGGTGATACGGGCGGACCCCCTGGCGCTCCAGGGCTAGACGCAGCTCCTCAAAAAAGGGTTCCACCGGTTTCGGAGCGAGCGCATAGGCACGGGCCGTGGACGATTCAGTGGGATCGCTGCCCCGCTGGCCATGCACCCGGTAGAGCGATTCAGCCTGGTCGTACCAGGGATCCAGATCAGCCGAGCTCAGCCCCCATCCGGGCGCCTGGCCGCCCTGGAGATGCAGACCGGCAAACTCCTGCTCCCGCAACCGCTCCAGCACCCCACCCCAGATCTTGGTGTTCCCCCCCAGGGCGTAGATGGTCTGGGGCGAGAAGGGATCCCCATCGGTGCCAAACCACTGCTCCTTGGGGTGGTAGCGGTCCTTGCGGAACAGGTCGACATCGGCCACGTTCTGATCCACCAAGGGCATCTGCTGGCCCCGCTCCAGCACCAGCACCGCGTGCCCCGCACTCGCCAGGGACCGCGCCATGGTGCCGCCGGCCGCTCCGCTGCCGATGATGATGACGTCGTAATGGCGGTCGTCGATGATCATGGAAAGGACTTCAACAGGGCAAGGAAAGGGTTAACTGCGCTGCCAGACATAAATGAGCA
>JBIIQK010000054.1:0-8379 GCA_044342135.1 Cyanobium sp. | reverse complement strand
CCAGCAGGCTGTAGTTCTCGGTGACGGTGCCGATGAACGGGTCCTTCGGCTTGTAGAGGTTGACGGGGACGTCGGCGTGGGACACGGCAGCGGGTTTCGAAGGAGCGGCTTTCGCTTCGGGGGCAGGGGCGGCCTGGGCGGGGGGGGCCTGGGCGGCGGGGGCACTGTCGCCAGCGGCACCGGCACCGTCGTCACCCAGCACGGCACTGATGCGACCGCCCTGCTGGGCGATCGTCTGCATCAATCCCTGGAGCTGGTTGAACGGCACGGTGAAGCGACGTTCAGCCTGGCGCTGGCGACCGACGCCAAAGCCCTCCACCACGACGGTGAACATGCGGCTGTCCGACTGGATGGCGCGACCGGTGGAAACACGCATGCAGACTCAGCCCCCTCAAAAGCGCGCTGATCATACGGAACCTTTCCGCTGCGGTTTTCCAGGCGACACCGCTAGGTTTGTGCGCCAGCACACTTCGATCGTGCTTTCTTGGCCCAGCTCCTTGCCCAGGCCCGCCCTTCCGACCCGCCCCCCAGCGACCCGTCTTCGGCCGTCGTGAGTGACGCCTGCAGCCTCGACACCATCCAGCAGGTGATGGAGCGGCTGCCCCAGGGTGCCCGGCGCTTGGCCGTGCAGCTGCGCCTGCCCCTCGACCCGGAGTGGCTTTGGGCGGTGCTCACTGACTACGCCAATCTCAATCTCTACATCCCCAACCTGGCCTCCTCCCGCGAGCTCTGGCGTCGGGGCAACAAGGTGGGCCTCGAACAGGTGGGCACCCAGCAGTTCTGCGGCCTGCGTTTCAGCGCCCGGGTGGAGCTCGAGCTCGAAGAAGATCCCGAGGCTGGCGAGTTGCGCTTCTGCATGCGCAGCGGCGACTTCCGCCGCTTCGAGGGCATTTGGCAGATCGGCCGCTCCGGCGGGGTGACCCATCTCTTCTATGAGCTCACGGTGCAGGGCCGTCCGGGCATGCCGATCGGTCTGATCGAGCAGCGCCTACGGGAAGACCTGGCCAACAACCTCCGCGGTGTGCAGCGGGAAGCCGAACGGCGCGCCGCCCTGGGCTGATCTGACTTGCAATACCCCCAAGGGGATTCGAACCCCTGTCGCCTCCGTGAAAGGGAGGTGTCCTAGGCCTCTAGACGATGGGGGCGAGGCCACAACGCCCTGCGGCGTTGATGTGTTGGAAACTACGGGTCGGTGGGACCCTTCGTCAAGGAGCTGCGTCGGTCTGGGCCCCTCGGCGTGAAGGCGGGTTGCACCTGCCCGCTCCACACCGGCACGGAGACATGGAAGCAGGCCCCCTCCCCCGGTTCCGACACCACCCAGATGCGGCCGCCATGCACCTCGGCGATGCGACGGCACACCGACAGCCCCACGCCGTAGCCGGAGGTGGTGCCGGAGGTCTGGGGCAAGCGCACCCGATCCAGAAAGATCCGCTGTTGCTCGGCCTTGGGGATGCCTGGGCCGCTGTCACAGACGCTCACCTGCACCCACTGGTTGGTGCGGTGCAGCAGGGTCAGGTGCACCCGCCCCCGCTCGGGGGTGAATTTGAGCGCGTTTTCCAACAGGTTGAGCAGCACCTGGCGCATGCGCCGCTGGTCGGCGAACACATCCGGCAGGTCGGCGGGGATGTCGGTGATCAGCTCCAGGTCGCGGCCGATCCAGAGCTTCTCCAGTTCCAGGATCGCCTCGGCGGCCACCTTGCCCAGGTCCAGGCGCTGGGGGTTGAACAGGGCTTCCCAGCGGGTGGTGCCCACCTCCAGCAGGTCCTTGGACAGCTCCTGGATGTCGTCGAGCCGCCGGGTGAGCACGTCGCGGAAGCGTGGCTCATCGATCTGGCCGAGGGTGTGGCTCTGTAGGGCGAGCTTGGCCGCCGTCAGGGGCGTGCGCAGTTCGTGGGCCACCATCCGCAGCAGCCGCTCCTGCACCCCCAGCCGCTCGATCAGGGTTTCGTTCTCCTGGCGCAGCACCAGCACCTGGTCCTCCAGCTGCAGTTCGCGCCGGGTGCGGCTGCCGTCGGTCTCGGCGGGCCGCAGGCTCATGCCCAGGCTGGTCACCACCTCCACCTGCTGCCAGCGCGGCAGCCAGCTGCGCAGCTTCTGGGTGATCCCGTTGCCGGCGAACACCTGCTTGGGCTGGGGATGGAGTTTCACCAGGGCCGGGGTGGCCACCAGCCGGTGCAGCTCCAGCAGTTCGGGCTGGCGGGCCGGATCGGCGATCTCCAGGCTCACCTTGAAGCCACACTCCTCGCTTTTGAGGAACTGGAGCAAGTTGCGCAGATCCAGGCTGGCCAGGTGGTGGTTGGCGGCCACCAGCAACAGCTTCAGTGCCTGCCCCTCGGCTTGGCCCGCTGGGTCGGCCTGGTCAGCGGTAGGGGGGTGATCAGCAGTCACGTGCTCACCCTATGGGGATTGAGCCAGCGCGGCCCATCCTCGCTATGACTAGTTCATTCAATGCCGTGCGCCCTAGGGCCGGGATGTCATGAGCATGCTTTCGGATCTCAGCCCTGTCAGGCATCCGTTGCCGGCAGACGCTTCTGCCAGTGCGCCGCCGCCGCGACCCCGCATCCAGCTCGACAGCAATCTGCGCCGTTGGTTTGCCCGCAATCTCGGCCTGTGGCGTTCCCGTCGGTTGTATTTCTTTGCTGACGGCGAGGCTCTGCGCGTCGACATGATGTTGCGGGTGGAGACCTTCAGCGAACCGGTGCAGGGCGATGCCGCCTACCGGTTCACCTGGTGGCCCGAGCAGGAGTACGAGTTTTTCGACAAAAAACCCCGCTACGTGCCCACGGGCACCATGGAGGCCTACCTCTGCGGGCACCAGCTGCGCCGCAGCCGGGGCTATCTCTGCGGCACTCCCACCAAAAGCCAGATCCGCCAGGTGGATGAGCACGAGCTGACCTTTGAGTCCCACTACCAGGAGTGGGACATCCTTGAGCACATCCGCCTGGTCGACCAGGACCGCTACCGCTCCCGTTCGATCTACTCCTGGAAGGACGGCGTGCTGGAGCTGGCCGAAACCCACCACGAGATCCGCGTTGAGGAGGCGGGGGCAGCCCTGGCCACCGGCCCGGCCAACCAACCCTGAGGCAGGCAGCCCTGATGCAGCCTGTCCTGATGCAGCCTGTCCTGATGCAGCAGCATGGCTGCATCTGATGCCCATCCTCCGGCTTCCCTGATGCCCCGCCCCACCCTGTCGTTTGCCGCCCCCCTGCTGGTGGCCCCCCTGCTGGCGCTGCCGCTGCTGCTGCTGGCCCCGACGGCAGCCCTGGCCGCTCCAGCCACGGAGGCGGAGATGAACCTCTACACCCGGATCGCGGCGGTCAACGTCTGCATTGCCCGGGGCGCGGGGGTGCCCTTTGACAAGGCGGTGGGCATCGCCGGCGAGACGGTCGCCCAGTTGATCCAGGGTCAGCACGACGGCGTGATCACCCAGGTGGGGCCCAAGGCCCTCAGCCTCGACGATCTGCGCAAGGGCTCGATCAACTCCGCCGTGCTCGGCGCTGCTGAGATCTGCCCCAAGGAAGTGCCCGCCGACGTGATGGCCAAGGTGCAGGACGCCCTCAAGCAACCGGCCGCCAAGCCAGCCGCCAAGCCTGCTTCTCAGCCCGCTGCCCAGCCCGCCCCTAAACCCGCCTCCCCCAGCAAGTAAGCCCCCATGGCCCTGGTGCGCCTCGCCGACTACCGTCCGGCGCCCTATCTGCTCGAGCGCACCGACCTGACGGTGCAGCTCCACGCCGACCACACCGAGGTGGGGGCCCAGCTGGCCTTCCGCTCAGCCGGGGTGTCGGCGGGCCCCCTGGTGCTGCAGGGGGTGGATCTGGAGTTGCTGGAGCTGCGGCTCGATGGCCGGCCGCTGGAGCCCCCGGCCTACCAGCTCGGCAACGACCAGCTGCTGATCCCCGATCCCCCCGCCGGCCCCTTTCTGCTGGAGAGCCGGGTGCGCATCCACCCGGAAACCAACAGCACCCTGGAGGGCCTCTACGTCAGCGGCGGCCTGTTCACCACCCAGTGCGAGGCGGAGGGCTTCCGCCACATCACCTTCCACCCTGACCGCCCCGATCTGCTCAGCCGCTTCCGGGTGCGGATCGAAGCCGATCGCGCCAGCTGCCCGGTGCTGCTCTCCAACGGCAACTGCGTCGACACCGGCACGCTTGAGTCCGGCCGCCATTACGCCGTCTGGGATGACCCCTTCCCCAAGCCCTCCTATCTGTTTGCCCTGGTGGCCGGCCAGCTGGAGGAGGTGCGTGACACCTTCACCACCGCCAGTGGCCGCCCGGTGGCCCTGCGCATTCATGTGGAGCCGGGCGATGCGCCCTACACCGCCCATGCCATGGCCTCGCTGAAGCGCTCGATGGCCTGGGATGAGCAGCGCTACGGCCTCGAATACGACCTCGATGAGTTCAACATCGTGGCGGTGCGCCACTTCAACATGGGCGCGATGGAGAACAAGAGCCTCAACATCTTCAACTCCAAGCTCGTGCTCGCCGACGCCGAAACCGCCACCGATGGGGAGCTCGAGCGGATCGAGAGCGTGATCGGCCACGAGTATTTCCACAACTGGACCGGCAATCGCATCACCTGCCGCGACTGGTTCCAGCTGTCGCTGAAGGAGGGCCTCACCGTGTTCCGCGATCAGAGCTTCACGGCCGATCTGCACGGCGCCGCCCTCAACCGCATCGAGAACGTGGCGATGCTGCGCAACACCCAGTTCCGGGAGGATGCCGGCCCCACGGCCCATCCGGTGCAGCCCGATGCCTACCAGGCGATCGACAATTTCTACACAACGACGATTTACGAGAAGGGATCCGAGGTGATCCGCTGTCTCCACACCCTGCTGGGTGAGGAGACGTTCATGCGGGGGATGGCGCTGTATGTGAGCCGTCACGACGGCACCGCCGCCACCTGCGAAGACTTCGTGCAGGCGATGCAGGATGCCGCCGCTGGGGAGGCATCGTTTGACTTTGCCCAGTTCCGCCGCTGGTACCACCAGGCCGGCACGCCGCGGCTGCACATTCAGCGCCACTGGGATGGGGAGGCCGGCGTGCTCGAGCTGCACGTGCAGCAGCACACCCCAGCCACCCCCGGCCAGACCGACAAGCCACCGCTGGTGATTCCCCTGGCCCTGGGCCTACTCGACCAGGCTGGTGATCCCCTGGCCGTGCAGCTGGAGGGAGAGGCGGCCCCTGCCGCCCCCTTGCCTCCCGCCTGGGGCCAGGGCACCCGCCTGCTGGTGATCGACCAGCCGGAGCAGACCCTGCGCCTGGTTGGGCTGCCGCGCCAGGCCCATCCGCCCGCCCTCTCCCTGCTGCGCCAGTTCTCCGCTCCGGTGATGCTCGAGATGGGCCGGCCCACCGCCGAGCTGGTGCACCTGCTGGCGGCCGACAGCGACCCCTTCGCCCGCTGGGATGCGGGCCAGGTGCTGCTGCGCCAGGCCGTGCTGGCCCGCGCCGCCGGTCGGGACGACGGTCTGCTCGAGGAGGAGCTGATCGATGCCTTCAGCCGGATCCTGGCCGACCCCTCCCTGTCGGAGGCCAGCCGCAGCGTGCTGCTGGCCCTGCCGGGCATGCCCGAGCTGGAGGATGCCGCCACTGCCGCGGGCCAGGAACCCGACCCGCCGGCCCTGTTCGCGGCCCTGATGGCCCTGCAGCAGCGCTTCGGCACCGCCCTGGCCGAGCCCCTGGCGGCGGCCCTGGAACGCTGCACACCCCAGTGGGGGCTGGCCTGGCCCGAGGGCAATGGCGACCGCCTGCTCACCGGCACGGTGTGGAGCTGGCGGGTGGCCGCCGGCGACCCTGGCGTGCGTGCGGCGGCGGCCGCGGCGGTGCGTGGCCCCTCCATGACCCTGGCCCGCGCCGGGCTGCGGGCCCTGCAGGGCCACCCGATTGCCGAGCGCCAGCAGGCGGTGGATGCCTTCTACCAGCGCTGGCAGGACAAGCCCGTGATCCTCGATGCCTGGTTTGCCCTGGAGGCTGCAGCCCCCTTTGCCGATGGGCTCGAGCGGGTGGCCCGGTTGCTGGCCCATCCCCGCTTCGATCCGGCCGCGCCCAATTCGGTGCGCGCCGTGCTGGGCGGCCTGGCGGGCAATGCGCCGGTGTTCCACGCCGCCGATGGCGCCGGCTACCGCTTCATGGCGGAGCGCATCGCCGAGCTCGACCAGCGCAATCCGATCACGGCCTCGCGCCTGGCCAAGGTGTTCAGCCGCTGGCAGAGCTACGGCCCGGCCCGGGCGGCCGCGATGCATGCCGCCCTCGAGCAGCTGGCCGCTACCACCCTCTCGTCCAACACCGGCGAGGTGGTGAGCCAGTGCCTGGGGGCTAAGGCCAGCGGTTGAGGCTCTGGTGCAGCTGGCGGAAGGCGGCCTGGCGGTAGGCCGCGCCCTCCGCTCCGGCGTGCAGCCCCCACAGGCCTTCCCAGTAGAAATAGATCACGCCATGGCCCCGGCTCGCCGCCAACTGGGTCTTCTGGGCCAGGGTGGCCATGTCGGGGGTGCGGCCGCCGAAGCCCGCCAGGATGCCGATCTCCACGGGCATGCCCCAGCTGCGCGCCTTGACCAGGGCGGGCTGGTTGAGGTCCTTCTCGAAGCCCTTCACCGAATAGGCGTAGTTCTGCACCACCAGGTCGTCGATCAGCTCGCCCAGGGCCCAGAGCTCCCAGTCCTGCAGCCAGTGGTTGTAGGCGAAGCGGAAGGGGCCGGGCGACAGGCTGATGATCGTGCGCTTCGGCACTGACCCCGCCGGGGCATCCAGGCGCTTGAGCTGCCCCCGCAGCTCCCGCAGCAGCCCGGTGAGCTGCTGGCGCCGCCAGCGCATCCAGGCCCGGTCGGTGTGGTCATCGGGGGGCTCGCGGCCGGTGTCCTTGCGGTAGAGGGCACGGCTGAAGGGGTCGTAGCCCAGCTCCACCGGCCAGGCGAAGTGGTCGTCGAGCTGGATGCCGTCGACGCTGCAGCGCTGCACGATCTCGGTGATCAATCCCAGGAACCGCTCCCGCACGCCGGGGTGGGCGGGGTTGAGCCACACCATCGGTTTGCCGTGCATGGCCATCTCGCTGCTGCCATCGCGGCGCTGCAGCACCCACTCGGGGTTCTGGCGCACCACCGCCGCATCGGCCGGCTCCATCAGGCCGTACTCAAACCAGGGGATCACCTGGAGCCCGCGCCGGTGGGCAGCCCAGGTGAAGCGGCAGATCGGATCGAGGTTGGGGTTGGCCTGCTCCAGGGCCGGCTCCAGCGGCGCGTGGCGGGAGCGGTGGAAGGTGGTGCCCCGGCTCCACACGTTGGGGTAGAGGGTGTTGAAGCCGGCATCGGCCAGCTCGCTCACCGCCCGATCGATGCGGTTGGGGTCGTAGTAGAGGGGGCTGGGGCTGTTGGTGAGCCACACGCCGATGCGGCGCAGGGGCGGCGGGCCCTGCAGGGGGGCGGCGGCCGCCGCCGAGAGGGCCCAGGGCAGGGTGATCACCACGCTCACGGCGGCAGGCAGAAGGGCCTTCAGCCGGGCGCCGCGGCGCAGCGGAACCGGCCCCAGGGGGTTGGGTTTGAGCGGGTTGGGTCTCAGCGGAACATCGAGCTCACCGAGCTCTCCTCGTGGATGCGCCAGATGGCCTCGCCCAGCATGTTGGCCACCGACAGCACCTGCAGCTGGGTGAAGCTGTTCCCATCGGTGCGGGGGATGCTGTTGGTGACGATCACCTCCTCGAACAGGCCCGGCTCCGACAGCCGCTCGATCGCCGGGGGCGAAAACACGGCGTGGGTGGCGCAGGCCAGCACCCGGGTGGCCCCGCGCTGCCGCAGCAGACGGGCGCCGGCGCAGATGGTGCCGCCGGTGTCGATCATGTCGTCGATCAGGATCGCCGTCTTGCCGGCCACATCACCGATCACCGTGAGGCTTTCGGCCACGTTGTGGCCCGAGCGCCGCTTGTCGATGATCGCCAGGGGGGCATCGTTCATCTGCTTGGCGAAGGCCCGCGCCCGCGCCACGCCGCCCACATCCGGCGACACCACCACCACCTCGCCCAGGTCGCGGGTGCGCAGGTAATCCACCAGCACCGGCGAGCCGTAGATGTGGTCGCAGGGGATGTCGAAGTAGCCCTGGATCTGGGACGAGTGCAGGTCCATGGCCAGCACCCGGTCGACCCCGCTCTTGGCCAGCAGGTTGGCCACCAGCTTGGCGGTGATCGATTCGCGCCCCGCCGTCTTGCGGTCGGCGCGGGCGTAGCCGTAATACGGGATCACGGCGGTGATCTGGCGGGCCGATGCCCGTTTGCAGGCGTCCACCATGATCAGCAGCTCCATCAGGTGATCGTTCACCGGAGCGCAGGTGGGCTGGATCAGGAACACGTCGCAGCCGCGGATCGATTCCTGGATCTGGATGTAGAGCTCGCCGTCGG
>JBIIQK010000053.1:0-8382 GCA_044342135.1 Cyanobium sp. | reverse complement strand
CCAGGTTTCCGCGCCGGCATTCCTTGCCGGCGCGGTGGAAGGTAAAGCTGCTGATGATCAGCACCACGGTGTTGATGGTGGGGAGGAGCAGCTCCAGTTCGTAGGTGCTGCCCTCCTGCAGGGGATTTACGGCCCGGAAGGTGAGATAGGCCGCGAAGAAACCCGCGAAGGTCATGCCATCGGCCACCAGGAAGGTGGCCAGGCCGAACAGGCGAAAGTCGCCATGGCCCTCGGTGGGGTGGGCAGTGGTGTGGCCGGGATCTGGGCTGAGGTCGCGGCTGCCGGAATCCTGAAGGGGTGCGGTGCTGGTCATGCCGCCACCTCCTGGGGCTGATCCTGATGTTGGCCATAGCCATAGGGCTCGGTGACCAGCGGGGCTTCGCCGATCCAGTTCTCCACGGGGGGCGGTGAACTGGTGAGCCATTCCGGCGTGAGGGCGTTCCAGGGGTTGTCGCCTGCTGGTTTGCCGTGGAGGGCGGTCAGCACCACGTTGATCAGCAGGGGCAGGGTGCTGATCGCCATCAGCAGGGCGCCGACGCTGCTCACCTGGTTGAGGGTGGTGAAGGCGGGGTCGTATTCCGCGACGCGACGGGGCATGCCGTTGAGGCCCAGCCAGTGCTGGGGGGCGAAGCAGAGATTGAAACCGACGAAGGTGAGCAGGAAATGGAGCCGGCCCAGGTCTTCATTGAGCATCCGGCCCGTGAATTTGGGATACCAGTGATAGAGCGAGCCGAAGATCACGAACACCGTGCCGCCATAGACGATGTAGTGGAAATGTCCCACCACAAAGTAGGTGTCGTGGACGTGGATGTCGAAGGGCACCTGGGCCAGGGCCACGCCGGTGATGCCGCCGAAGACGAAGTTGACGATGAAGGCGCAGGAAAACAACATCGCCGAATTCAGGGCGATCTTGCCGCCCCAGAGGGTGGCCAGCCAGTTGAAGAACTTGATGCCGGTGGGAACGGCGATGAAGGAGGTGGCGATCGTGAAGAACAGGCGCATCCAGGGTGGAGTGCCACTGGTGAACATGTGGTGGGCCCACACGATCAGGCCCAGGAACACAATCGCCATGATCGAATACACCATGGTGGTGTAGCCGAACAGGGGTTTGCGGGCGTGTACCGGCAGGATCTCACTCACCAGACCGAAGGCTGGCAGCACCATGATGTAAACCGCCGGGTGGGAATAGAACCAGAACAGGTGCTGGTAGACCACCACATTGCCGCCCAGGCTTGGGTTGAAGAAGCCTGTGTGGGCAATGATGTCGAAGCTCAGCAGGATCAGGGTGCCGGCCAGGACGGGCGTGGAGAGCACCACCAGAATGCTGGTGCCCAGCATGGCCCAGCAGTACATCGGCAGCTGCATCAGTTTGAGCCCCGGGCGGCGCAGCTTGAGGATCGTGGCGATGAAGTTGATGCCGCCGAAGATGGAGCTGCCACCCAGCAAAAGCACACTCAGGATCCACACCACCTGGCCTGCGGCGGGTGTGGTGAGGCTCAGTGGGGGATAGGCGGTCCAGCCGGACTGGGCGGCGGCCCCGGCAATGAAGTAGCTGCTGATCAGCAGGATGCCGGCCGGAGGGATCAGCCAGAAGGCCACCGCATTCAGCCGCGGGAAGGCCATGTCCCTGGCCCCAACGTAAAAGGGGATCAGGTAATTGCCGAACGCCCCGTTCACCACCGGCACGATCCAGAGAAAGATCATCACCGTGCCGTGCAGGGTGAGCACCTCGTTGTAGGTGTCGCGCGGCATGAAATCGGACAGGGGCGTGACCAGCTCGGTGCGGATGGCACCGGCCAGGGCACCGCCCACCAGATAAAAGAGGAAGCCGCACACCAGGTACTGCAGCCCGATCACCTTGTGGTCGAGGCTGAAGCTGAAATACCGCAACCAGCCCTGGGGTTGGAGGCTGCCGTTGAAGTCGCTCGGATTGGCGAGGGTCATGGCGTCTCAGGTGGTGGTGCTGGCCGGACTGTTCTGCTGCAGCCAGGCGGCGTAGGCCTCGGGCTCATGCACAACGACGTTGGAGCGCATGCCTCCGTGGTACGGGCCGCAGAGTTCAGCGCAGACGATCGGGTAGGTACCCGCCTTGGTGGCCGTGAAGGAGAGCACGGTCGGCTGGCCGGGGATCACGTCCTGTTTGAGGCGGAACTGGGGAACCCAGAAGGCGTGGATCACGTCGCGGGCCTCCATGTGCAGCTCCACCGGTTGGCCGGTGGGAACGTGCAGCTCCCCGCTGGTGATCTGGGCGTCCGGGTAGTGAAAGATGAAGGCGAACTGCATGGCGGTGACCTCCACCGGCAGCACCGGACCGCCGGGGGCGGCGTCCATGCCGGCGGCGCCGATGCCGCCCCAGACCCGGCCGGGAGCCTGGGCCTGAAGGGCTGAAGGGGCCGCAGCCATGGAGCTCATGGCGGCGTGATCCATGGCGGAGTGGTCGTTGAGGGCCACCATGCCGCCCATGCGTTCGTAGATGTCGTAGCTGTAAATGCCGACGAACAGAACCACGATCGCGGGGATGGCGGTCCAGACGATTTCAAGGGGCAGATTGCCCTCAATCGCGAGGCCATCACTGAGGTCGCCAGGGCGGCGCCGGAACCGAAACATGCTGTAAACAAGCAGGATCACGATGCCGAGAAACAGCATCGTGCCAATGCTGAACAAAACCTTAAATAAGGCGTCGTAGGTGGGGGCGTTGCTGCTCGCGTCCAGGGGCAGCATGTTGACGTTGTTGCCCACCCACAACCCTGTCAGCACCAGGGCTGTGGTGGCCGTAAGAACAGCCAGGGCGGTGCGAATCGGCACGGTGCACGTGGCGCTTGCGGCCAGCCTATGGGGGGCAGTGCTCTGGTGCGTGCCGAACGTTGTTTTGGTTGGCAAATCAACGTCTCAGCTGCGTTTCCCGGGGGCGGATGTTTCAGGTTTGAGATGTGCGGGATTGCCCATCCCCTGTTCTGAACAAGCTGGCTAACTTGTCAGCCAATCCAGGGAACGTCTTCGCCATGACGGCGCTTCTGCAGCCAGAGCTCGAGCCCCACCCGGGCACCGTGCTGCGCCATCGGCTGGCCCTGCTCGCCTCCCATCTGGTGGTGGCCCTGGTGGCCCTGGTGGCCATCGGTGGAGCCACCCGGGTCATGGAGGCCGGCCTGGCCTGCCCCGACTGGCCCCTGTGTTACGGCCGTCTGCTGCCCGGCCATCAGATGAATCTCCAGGTCTTCCTGGAATGGTTCCACCGGTTGGATGCCTTCGTGGTCGGGGTGGCCCTGTTGGTGCTCAGCGGCGTGAGCGTCGTCTGGCGCCGTCAGCTGCCGGGCTGGCTGCCCTGGGCCGCCGGTTCTGCGCTGGTGATGGTGGCCGTGCAGGGCGGCCTGGGAGCCCTCACCGTGACCCAGCTGCTGGCCGCTCCCTTGGTGACGGCCCATCTCACGACTGCCCTGCTGCTGGTGGCTCTCACCAGCGGCCTGTATCAGCGGTTGGCCATGGTGGATCGCGACCTGCAGGCGCCGCCGGTGTGGTGGTTGGCCCTGGCCGGGCTTGCCCTGGTGCTGGTGATGGCCCAATGCCTGCTGGGGGGCTCGATGGCCAGCCAGTGGGCGGCCGATCAGTGCTTCAGCTCCGGCACGGCTTGCCGCTGGTTGCTGGCCCATCGCCAACTGGCCATGCCCGCCGCCCTGGCGGTCCTGGCCCTGGCGGCGACCAGCCCCTTCCTGCCCCGGGGGCTGGGCCCATTGCCCGGTTTTGCCCTGGCGGCGGCCGTCCTGGTGGGTGTTCAGGTGGCGCTTGGGATCTGGACCCTGCGTCTCCAGCTCGATGCCCCCCTGGTGACCATTGCCCACCAGCTCACCGCTGCCCTGTTGGTGGGCCTGCTGGCGGCGGTGCTGGCCCGTTCCCTTGGCGGCCGCGAGCGGTCGCTGTTCTCCTCCGAGGTGGTCCATGGTTAGTGCAACGGCCCCAGCCTCGGTCGCCCTCGCCCCTGCGGCGGCGCCGGCGATCCGCCCCTCCGTGAAACTGCCGGCCTGGCTTGAGGTGGCCAAGCCCCGGCTGATCCCCCTTCTCCTGGCCACCACCCTCGGGGGGATGGCCCTCAGCGCCGGTGGCTCCCCCAGCGCAGCCACCATTGCCTGCACCCTGGTGGGCGGCAGCCTGGCCTCGGCGGCCGCTGGGGTGCTCAATTGCCTCTGGGAGCAGGAGCTCGACGGCCGCATGCAGCGCACCAGCCGCCGCGCCCTGCCCTCCGGGCGGCTGGCCCAGCGCCAGGCCTTCGCCCTGGCCATTGGGCTGACGCTCCTGTCGGTGGGCGTGCTGGTGGTTGGGGTGAATCCTCTGGCCGCCAGCCTCTCGCTGCTGGGCCTGTGCAGTTATGTGCTGCTCTACACGGCCCTGCTCAAGCCCCGGACCACCCAGAACATTGTCATTGGCGGCGTGGCCGGCGCGATTCCGCCCCTGGTGGGGGCGGCGGCCGCCACTGGCGGCCTGGGCTGGTCGTCGTGGTGGTTGTTTTCCCTGGTGATTCTCTGGACTCCCGCCCACTTCTGGGCCCTGGCCCTGCTGCTGAAAGACGACTACCGCTCGGTGGGGATTCCGATGCTGCCCGTGGTGAAGGGCGTCGTGGTGACCACCCGGGCCATCAGCCACTACGCCTGGGCCACGGTGGCCTTCAGCCTCCTAGGTGTGCTGGCCCTCCCCAGTGGCGGCCTGCTCTACGGCCTGATGGTGTTGCCCTTCAACGGGCGCCTGCTCCAACTGAGTTCCCGGCTGCGGGACCAGCCCGATGACCCCCAGCGGGCCCGGGCCCTGTTCCGCTGGTCGATTTTCTATCTCTTCGGCATCTGCCTGCTGTTGCTGTTGGCCCGCCTTCCCCAGGCCTCCCTGCTTGGACCGGGCCTGTTCAGCGTCCCGCTGGCTGCGCTGCCTACATTGGTCGGCTGATTGGGGCGGCCTGGCTCGGTGATCGAACTGCAGCAGCTCTGCAAGCGTTACGGCGGCGGCAAGGGAGGCCAGGGCGTGGTGGCCCTCGACGGCCTCTCCCTGCAGGTGCCGGCCGGCAGCCTCTACGGCCTGCTGGGGCCCAACGGGGCTGGAAAGACCACCACCCTGCGCATTCTCTGCACCCTGCTGGCGCCTGATTCCGGCAGCGTGCGGGTGGGCGGTGTGGACGCCTTGGCCGATCCGCGGGCGGTTCGCCGCCTGCTCGGCTACGTGGCGCAGGAGGTGGCGATTGACAAGATTCTCACCGGCCGGGAATTGCTCCAGCTCCAGGGCGATCTGTACCACCTGCCCTCGCCGGCCCGGAACCAGCGCATCGGCGAGTTGATCGAGCTGCTGGGCATGGCCGACTGGATCGACCGCCGCTGCGGCGGCTATTCGGGGGGGATGCGGCGCCGGCTGGATCTGGCGGCCGGCCTGTTGCACCGGCCCCAGGTGTTGGTGCTGGATGAGCCCACGGTGGGCCTCGACATCGAGAGCCGCACGGCTATTTGGGGAGTGCTGCGCCAGCTGCGCGATGGGGGCACCACCGTGCTGCTCAGCAGCCATTACCTCGAGGAGGTGGATGCCCTGGCCGACCATCTGGCGATCATCGAGGCCGGCCAGGTGATCGCCGAGGGGGCGCCCAGCCAGCTCAAGGCCGCCCTGGGGGGTGATCGGGTCACGCTGCGGGTGCGGGAGTTCAGTGATGCCGATGAGGCGGCCCGGGTGCGGTCGATCCTGCAGTCCTGCGCTGGGGTGCGCCAGGTGGTGGTCAACCAGGCCCAGGGCTATTCCCTCAATCTGGTGATCGAGCATGACGGCGTGATTGAGCAGCTACGCCGCCAGCTGGCGGAAGCGGAGTTACCCGTGTTTGCCCTGGCCCAGAGCCGGCCCAGCCTTGATGATGTCTATCTCCAGGCCACCGGCCGCACCTTGATGGACGCGGAGCTGGCCGTGGCCGGCAGCCGGGATCCCAAGGCCGAACGCAAAGCGAGCATGTGATGACGACCACCCTTCCCGTTCCTGTCCCGACCCGCGATCCCCTGCCGGGTTCCGAGCCCGAGGCCTCGGCCTGGGCTGAGATCAGCCAGGAAACCCTGGCCCTCACCCGACGGCTGTTTGTCCAGCTGCAGCGGCGGCCCTCCACCCTGGTGGCCGGCGTGCTGCAGCCGCTGATCTGGCTGGTGCTGTTTGGAGCCCTGTTCGCCAAGGCGCCCGCCGGGCTGTTGCCAGGGGGGACCAGCTACGGGCGTTTTCTCGGGGCCGGTGTGATCGTCTTCACCGCCTTCAGTGCCGCCCTCAATGCGGGCCTGCCGGTGATGTTCGACCGGGAGTTCGGCTTCCTCAACCGTCTGCTGGTGGCCCCCCTGCGCTCCCGCAGCTCGATTGTGTTCGCCTCCGTGCTGTACATCACCTCCCTGAGCCTGGTGCAGAGCCTGGCGATCATGGGCACGGCCGCCCTGCTCGGCTACGGCTGGCCCGGGGCCGGCGGCCTGCTGTTGGTGCTCGTGACCCTGCTGCTGTTGGTGTTCGCCGTGACGGCCCTCAGCCTGGGCCTGGCCTTTGCCCTGCCCGGCCACATTGAGTTGATCGCGGTGATCTTCGTGGCCAACCTGCCCCTGCTGTTTGCCAGCACCGCCCTGGCTCCGTTGTCCTTCATGCCGGCCTGGCTGGGCTGGCTAGCGGCCCTGAATCCCCTTACCTTCGCGATTGAACCGATTCGTGCCGCCTACGCCGGACAGGTCTCCCTCACCGCCGTGGTGTTGGAGGCCCCCTACGGCCAGCTCAGCAGCGCCACCTGCCTGGGGGTGCTCGCCCTGTTGGCCGCCGGGTTGTTCCTGCTGATCCGGCCCCTTCTGGATCGCAAGCTCACCTAGCCAGCCCTCCCGTGACCCTGCCCCCCAGCTTTCCCCCGCCAGCCCGTCCCGACCTGGCGGACCGTCTGCTGGCGGCGGTGGCCGAACGGGACCAGCCCATGGCCGAACGGCTCGTACAGCAGTGGGTGCATCGCCGTGGCCTGGGTGCCCTGGATGCGCTGATCTCAGGCCCCCTGCTCACCAGTCAGGGGGCGGATGCGGCCGCTTGGCTGCAGGATCGGGCTGGTCTCCAGCCGCCGCCGGCCTCCCAGGCGGCCCCTGTCGAGCCTGTTCGCGTGTGGCCCCAGTTCAGCGTGGTGGCGGGTGGCGTCGCGGCCCCTGCTCCGCCTTCGCTGCAGCCGCTGCGGGCTTGGCTGCCCGATGCGGAGGATCTGGAGGCGGATGACGACGACGCCTTTGGCTCCGCAGCCGATCTCCTTCCCCTGGCCAGCTGAGTGAAACCCTCCGGACTGATTGTGTCGGTGCAGGCCCCCGAGGGCTCCCCCATGCGCGATCCCGATGTGATCGCCGCCATGGCTGAGGCCAGCCTGCGCAATGGCGCCAGCGGGGTGCGGCTGGAAAGCCCCGAACACATCGGTGCCGTGCGGCGCCGCTGCCCTGGGGCCCTGATCGTGGGGCTGTGGAAGCGCACCTACCCCGATAGCGCCGTGTACATCACCCCTGGCTGGGAGGAGATCCGTGCGGTCTGGGGGGCCGGGGCCGATGTGGTGGCGATCGATGCCACCGAGCGGTTCAGGCCTGGCGGTGAGGCGTTGGAGGCCTTGATCCACCGGGCCCGGCGGGAGCTGGGGGCACCACTGATGGCGGATGTCGACTCCCTGGCCAACGGCCTACGGGCCGCTGCCCTCGGCTGTGACTGGGTGGGCACCACCCTCTATGGCTACACCGAAGCCACAGCGGGGCAGCGGCCCCCGGCCTGGGAGCTGCTGCCCCAGCTTCGGCAGCAACTGCCCGAGGCGGTGAGCCTGATCTGCGAAGGCGGCATTGCCAGCCCCCAACAGGTTCGGCAGGCCCTCGATGCCGGTGCCGATGCCGTGGTGGTGGGTACGGCGATCACCGGTGTCGATCTCCAGGTGGCGGCCTACGTGGCGGCGTGTTGAACCTCGCTGCACACTGAAGGGGGTAGTGGCTCCCGGGGCGCATGGGAGCAGGGCAGGAGGCCGCCATGACCCAAACACCCCTGGCGCTGTTGAGCCTGGTGTTGCTCACCATCCCGATCAGCAGCTTTCACGTCGATCAGCTGCAGGCGCTCAACCGGGAACTCGGCAAGCTCTGCAGCAGCCCGCCACCCCAGGCGATGACGGTCTGCCGCATCCACGCCCGGTTGGTCAGCTCGCTCTGAGCGTCACATCATGCCGGGCATGCCCATGCCGCCCATGCCACCCATTCCTCCCATGCCGCCCATCCCACCCATGTCGCCGCCGGGGGCGGGTTCGGGCTCGGGCTTGTCGGCGATCACCACTTCGGTGGTGATCAGCAACGAGGCGATCGACACCGCATCCTGCAGGGCCAGGCGCACCACCTTGGCGGCGTCCAG
>JBIIQK010000052.1:0-8409 GCA_044342135.1 Cyanobium sp. | reverse complement strand
GGGAGCAGTCCCTGCTGCGCAGTGGCGAGGCCGATCTGCCGGTGAGCCTGCTGATCCCGGATGCGGTGCTCACGGGGCAGCGCTACGACGTGGACGTGGTGTTTGACGAGCCCCTGGAGGGGGCCGTAGCGGCCGGAGGCCTGGTGGCCCTCACCGGCCAGCAGGTCAATGCCCTGGAGAGCCCCGACCTGCAGCTGGGTGCCCTGGGCGGGGGTGGTCTGTTCAAGTCGGTGCAGGCCCCTTTCACCCCCGGGACCCAGACCTGGGCGGTGCTGCTCGTGCATCCCAAGGGCATCGTCAGTGCCACCAAGCGGGTGTTGGTGGTGGCCGATAAGGCCCAGCTCAATCCCTGATTCCCCCTCACCATGACCCCGCGTTCGTTGATCGGCTGCCTGCGATCCAGCCCTGGTTTGCTTGCCGTTGTTCTGGCCCTGCTCTGCAGCAGCCCGCTGCTGGCCCAGACCCAGACCCAGACCCAGGCCAAGCCGCAGTGGCGCAACCCCGAGCGCCGCGAGGCGATGCAGCGCCAACAGGCCGAAGCGATGAGTCGGCTCAGCGCCAGCCAGCGGCAGCAGTATTTCGCGGCCCGCCGCGAGCTGGAGCAGCGCGGCGCCCGTCAGCGCCTGGAGCAACTCAGCCAGGCGGAGCGCTGCCTCGTGCCCGCCCGCGACCTGACTGCCGTGGAGCGCTGCCAGCGCACCCAACAGCAACAGGCCATGCAGCAGCGGCGCCAGCAGATGGCGGATCTGGCCCAGCTGCGGCGCCGTTTCGGCCTGCCCGGCTGGGGCAAGGAAGCCGGTCCATCGGCCCAATGAATCCAGCCCAATAAATCCAGCTCAATGAAAAAGGGGGCCTAAGCCCCCTGGGTGCCCTGGTCAGAGCACGTTCTGATCAGGCCTCGCCCCGAGAGGGGCGGTCTCTCACGCTTCGTCGAGGGCGGCCACGCCGGGCAGCACCTTGCCTTCCAGCAGCTCCAGGCTGGCGCCGCCGCCGGTGGAGATGTGGGACATCTGGTCGGCCACGCCCACCTTCTCCACGGCCGCGACGGAGTCGCCGCCACCGATGATCGTGATGGTGCCTTGGGCACTCAGGGCGGCCAGGGTGTGGGCGATGCCGTTCGTGCCGGCCGCGAATTTGTCGAACTCGAACACGCCCATGGGGCCGTTCCAGATCACGGTCTGACAGTCGGCCAGGGCCTCCTGGAACACCTTCAGGGAATCGGGGCCGATGTCGAGGCCCATCCAGCCATCGGGGATGGCCTCAATCTTGGAGATCTGGCTGTTGGCGTCGGGGGCGAAGTTGTCGGCCAGCACCACATCGGTGGGCAGCAGGAACTGCACACCCTTGGCAGCAGCCTTGGCCTCGAGCTCCTTGGCCAGCTCCAGCTTGTCCTCTTCCACCAGGCTCTTGCCCACCGAGAGGCCGCGGGCCTTGTAGAAGGTGAAGATCATGCCGCCGCCGATCAGGATCTTGTCGCACTTGTCGATCAGGGCCTCGAGCACGCCGATCTTGGAGCTCACCTTGGAGCCGCCCACGATCGCGGCCAGCGGACGCTTGGGGGCGTCGATGGCGCCCTGGAGATAGGCCAGTTCCTTTTCCATCAGGTGGCCCGCCACGTTGGGGCTCAGGAACTTGGTGACCCCCTCGGTGGAGGCGTGGGCGCGGTGGGCGGCACCAAAGGCGTCGTTCACGTACACCTCAGCCAGGGAGGCGAGCTGCTTGGCGAAGTCAGCTTCGTTCTTCTCTTCCTCCGCGAAGAAGCGCACGTTCTCCAGCAGCACCACACCGCCGTCCTCCAGGGCGGCCACCTTGGCTTCCGCGTCGGGGCCGACGCAGCTGTCGGTCTTGGTCACGGGCACGCCCAGCAGGTCGCTGAGGCGGGCGGCCACCTGGGTGAGGCGCATCCCCTCATTCACCTGGCCCTTGGGACGGCCGAAGTGGGCGGCCAGGATCACCCGGGCGCCGTTGTCGCGCAGGTGGGCGATGGTGGGCAGGGCGGCCCGGATGCGGGTGTCGTCGGTGATGGCACCCGCATCATCGAGCGGTACGTTGAAGTCGACCCGCACCAGCACGCGCTTGCCGCGGAGCTCATCGGCTGAAAGGCTGGCCAGGGAGCGCTTCGCCATGGGAGGTATGGGAGATACGGATTTGCCGGGGGAGATTAGCCCCCGCGGCTCCGCCGGCACCCTCCCTTCGGATTTCCCCCAACCGGTCCTGCTGGCCGGATCCTGGACCGCCCCCCAGACTGAACCTCAAGACCCCCATCAGCCCTTCCCGCGGTCCTTGCTCCATGTTTGACACCGTTCTCTTCCCCATTGACCGGAGCCGCCAGGCGATGGACACGGCGGCAGTGGCGTTGAAACTGGCCCAGCAACACGCCAGCCGGCTCGTGCTGCTCTCGGTGGTGGAGCCAGGGGAGGACGATCCCTCCGCCGTGGCGGAGCTGCTGCAGCAGGCCCGGACCCGCTTTGAAGAGGCCGGTGTGCGCTGTGAGCTGCTGGAGCGGGAGGGCAAGCCTGCCTTTGTGATCGGCGACGTGGCCGACGAGATCAATGCCGATGTGATCGTGATGGGTACCCGCGGCATCGCCATCGAGAGCGACCAGCAGAGCACCGCGGCCCGGGTGATCCAGCTGGCGCCCTGTCCGGTGCTGGTGGTGCCCTGATGCCCCAGACGCTGCCGCTGAGCGTCAATGCCCCGGCGATCCAGTGGTACCCCGGCCACATCGCCAAGGCGGAGAAGGCCCTCAATGCCAACCTGGCCAAGGTGGATCTGGTGATTGAGGTGCGGGATGCCCGCATCCCCCTGGCCACCTCCCATCCCCGGTTGCAGCGCTGGATCAGCGGCAAGCAGCACCTGTTGGTGCTCAACCGGGTGGACATGATTCCGCCGCCGGTCCGGCAGGCCTGGACCGCCTGGTTCCGGGCCCAGGAGCAGACCTGCTGGTGGTGCGACGCCAAGGCCGGCACCGGCGTGAAGCAGCTGCAGCAGGCGGCGATCCGGGCCGGGGAGGCCCTCAACGCGCGGCGGGCCGGGCGGGGCATGAAGCCGAGGCCGGTGCGGGCCCTGATGCTCGGTTTCCCCAACGTGGGTAAATCCGCCCTGATCAATCGGCTGGTGCGCCAGAAGGTGGTGGACAGTGCCCGCCGCGCCGGCGTCACCCGCAGCCTGCGCTGGGTGCGTCTCGGCCAGGACCTCGACCTGCTCGATGCCCCGGGCGTGCTGCCGCCCCGTCTCGACGACCAGCAGGCCGCCCTGCGGCTGGCCCTCTGCGACGACATCGGCCAGGCCGCCTACGACAACGAAGCTGCCGCCCTGGCCTTCCTCCAGCTCCTCACCCTGCTGGAGGCCCAGCCCGCCGCCGGGGTGGCACCCGGGCTGCTGGAAAAGCGCTACGGCATTGCCCTCGGCGCGCTGGGCGGCGGTGGCCCCGACGTGGAGGGCTGGCTGGCCGCGGCCGCAGGGCGCCACACCAGTGGCGACAGCCTGCGCATGGCCACCAAGGTGCTCGACGACTTCCGCTGCGCCCGCCTGGGCGCGATTGCGCTGGAATTGCCGGCCCTCGAGCTGCCGTCATGAGTGGCTTTGGAGAGGGCGAAGGGGAGCTGCTGACGCTCACCTATCCCAAGCCGCTGCCGATGCGGCTCGACCGCTGGCTAGTGGCCCAGCGGCCGGAGCAGAGCCGCGCCCGGATCCAGAAGTTCATCGAGGCCGGCTATGTGCGGGTGAACGGCGTCACCGGCCGGGCCAAGACGCCCTTGCGATCGGGCGATGTGGTGGAGCTCTGGATGCCGCCGCCCGAGCCGCTCCCCTACCTGGTGCCCCAGGCGATGCCCCTGGATGTGCTCTTTGAAGACCCCCATCTGATCGTGCTCAACAAGCCCGCCGGCCTGACGGTGCATCCGGCCCCCGGCAACCGGGACGGCACCCTGGTGAATGGGCTCCTGCACCACTGCCCCGACCTGCCCGGCATTGGCGGCGAGCTGCGGCCCGGCATCGTGCACCGGCTCGACAAGGACACCACCGGCTGCATCGTGGTGGCCAAGAGCCAGGAGGCTCTGGTGAAGCTGCAGGTGCAGATCCAGAAGCGCATCGCCTCCCGCCAGTACCTGGCGGTGGTGCACGGCCAGCCGGCCGCCGATTCCGGCACGATCGTGGGGGCGATTGGTCGCCATCCGGCCGACCGCAAAAAATATGCCGTGGTGCATGACGACAGCGGCCGCCACGCCTGCACCCACTGGCGCCTGATCGAGCGGCTGGGGGACTACGCCCTGCTGCGTTTCAAGCTCGACACCGGCCGCACCCACCAGATCCGGGTGCACTGCGCCCACATGGGCCATCCGATCGTGGGTGACCCGGTGTATTCCCGCTGCCGCAAGCTGCCGATTGAGCTGCCCGGCCAGGCCCTGCATGCGGTGCAGCTGGGCCTCGACCATCCAATCAGCCGCGAGCGCCTGGTGTGCGAGGCGCCCCTGCCGGAGGTGTTTGAGCGGTTGCTGGAGGTGTTACGCCGGCGCCGGTAGCCGCGGGCAGGCGTCCACCAATTTTCGGGTGATCGCGGCCTGGGGATCGCGCAGCAGCCGGGCGCCGGGTCCCTCCTCCACGATCAGTCCGCCTTCCAGCACGATCACCCGGTGGCAGAAACCACTGGCTACGGAGAGGTCGTGGGTGACGAACAGGATGCCCAGCCCGAGCCGTTCCTGGAGCTCGCGTAACAGGGCCAGGACGTCCGCCTGCACCTCCGCATCGAGCATGCTCACGCTCTCGTCGCAGAGCAGCACCTTGGGCTCGAGCACCAGGGCCCGGGCGATGGCCACCCGTTGCTGCTGGCCGCCCGAGAGCTGGCGGGGCAGGCGGTTCTCGAAGGCCTCCGGGGGGGTGAGCCCCACGGCAGTCAGGAGCTCCCGGGCCCGCTGGCGGGCCTGGGGGCGGCTGGCCAGACCGTGGATCAGCAGGGGATCGGCAATGGCCTCCCCCACGACCATCTGGGGGTTGAGGCAGGCCAGGGGGTCTTGAAACACCATCTGGATGGCGCGCCGCGCCTCGCGCAGTGCCCGGCCGCGCAGGCTCAGCAGGTTGCGGCCCTCCAGGCGCACGCTGCCGCCCCGCACCGGGGCCAGGCCCATCAGGGCCCGGCAGAGCGTGCTCTTGCCGCAGCCTGAGGCCCCCACCAGGCCAATGGTTTCCCCCTGCTGCAACCGCAGGCTCACCCCATCCACGGCCTTCAGCCAGCGGGCCTGCCAGGGCAGGGACGGCAAGGGGTGCCAGCTGCGCAGTTCCTCCAGTTCGAGCAGGGCCGGGGCCGGAGCCGGTGCGGGGCTTTCGGCACCCTCCCGCTCCCGTGCCTTGGCCACCAGTCGCTGGGCCAGGGGGGAGGCCGGGGCGGTGAGCAATTGCCGGGCCGGAGCCTGTTCAATCAGGTGGCCTTGGTCCAGCACGGCGATCTGGTCGCACCAGCGGCCCGCCATGGCCAGGTCGTGGCTGATCAGCAGCAGGGCGCTGCCCGCTTCGCGGCAGAGGTCCGTGAGCTCCGCCATCACCTGGCCGGCCACGGCCACATCCAGGCTGGTGGTGGGTTCGTCGGCGATCACCAGGGGGGGGCTGAGCGCCATGGCCAGGGCGATGGCCAGGCGTTGGCGCATGCCACCGCTGAATTCATGGGGGTAGCTGCCATAGCGCTCCGGGTTGATCCCCACCCGCTCCAGCAACATTTCGGCCTTTTCCCGCACCTGGCGCCGCCGCCACTGGGGCCGGTGGGCGGCCAGGGTGTCGCCCAGGTGATCCCCGATCGTGAGCAGGGGATTCAGCCGGGTCATGGGGTCCTGAAACACCAGACCCACCGCTTCGCCGCGCAGCTGGCGCAGGGCCGAGCGCCGCAACCGGGTGGGGTCTTGCCCCGCCAGCAGCAGCCCACCACTGCACTGGCTGCCGGGGGGCAGCAGTTGCAGCACTGCCCTGGCCACCGTGCTCTTGCCGCAGCCGGATGGTCCCACCAGGGCCAGCCGTTCGCCCGGGCTCAGGCTGAGGGTCAATCCCTCAAGGGTGGGGCGCTCCGCACCGGGGTAGCGCACCACCAGGTTGTCGATCGCGAGCACGGGGCTGGTCATGGGGCCCAGCTTGGATCCCCTTGGATCCGCAGACCAGCACATCGGCGGATTGGTGACAGCCCCTGCATACGATGGAAGAACTCCGCAGGGTGGAATGCTCAGGGCGGTTCCCGATCTGCAATCCACCGCCGGGGCTGTATCAGTCGCGGCTGCTCCAGCTGGCCCTGGGCCGGTGCCCGAGAGCGCGGCTCCGGTGCGCAAGCCGATCCGCACCCCCGCCGATTACGGCGTGCCCCTGCCCGAGTGGTTGCAGCGCTGCATCGAGCACGTGCCCCCGGGGGACGGGGAGAGTTGCCCGACCGACGCCGAGGCCCTGCTGGCCTCCGCGTTCGATTTCGCCTATCAGCTTCACGAGGGCCAGTTCCGGGCCAGCGGCGAGCCTTACATCATTCATCCGGTTGCTGTTGCCGACCTGCTGCGCGATATCGGCGCCAGCGCCGGGGTGATTGCGGCCGGCTTCCTCCACGACGTGGTGGAGGACACCGAGGTCACCTCGGAGGAGATCGAGCAGCATTTTGGAGCCGAGGTGCGGGCCCTGGTGGAGGGGGTGACCAAGCTCGGCGGCATCCACTTCACCAACCACACCGAGGCCCAGGCCGAAAACTTGCGCCGCATGTTCCTGGCCATGGCCAGCGACATCCGCGTCGTGCTCGTGAAGCTGGCGGACCGCCTGCACAACATGCGCACCCTCGGAGCGCTCAAGCCCGAAAAGCAGCTGCGCATCGCCCGTGAAACCCGGGAGATCTATGCCCCCCTGGCCAATCGCCTTGGCATCGGCCGGCTCAAGTGGGAGCTGGAGGATCTGGCCTTCAAGATCCTCGAGCCCGAGGCCTATCGGGACGTGCAGCAGCAGGTGGCCACCAAGCGCAGCGAGCGCGAGGAGCGCCTGGGCGTCACCGTGCAGCTGCTCCGGGATCGCCTCGCCGCCGTGGGACTGGCCAGCTGCGAGGTGAGTGGCCGGCCCAAGCACCTCTATGGCATCTGGAGCAAGATGCAACGCCAGCAGAAGGCCTTCCACGAGATCTTCGACGTGGCCGCCCTGCGGATTCTCTGCCCGAATCTGGAGAGCTGCTACCGGGCCCTGGCGGTGGTGCACGACACCTTCCGGCCCATCCCCGGCCGGTTCAAGGACTACATCGGCCTGCCCAAGCCCAACGGCTACCAGTCACTGCACACGGCCGTGATCGGCCGCCACCGGCCGATTGAGGTGCAGATCCGCACCACCGACATGCACCAGGTGGCCGAGTACGGCATCGCGGCCCACTGGAAATACAAGGAAGGCGGCTCGCCAGCGGCCTCCGGCGCCGATGCCGAGCGCTTCAACTGGCTGCGGCAGCTCGTCGATTGGCAGAAGGACGACGGCGGCACCGACAGCAGCGATTTCCTGCGCTCGATCAAGGAGGACCTCTTCGATGAGGAGGTGTTCGTGTTCACCCCCAACGGCGATGTGGTGGGGCTGCGCAAGGGGTCCACGGCGGTGGACTTCGCCTATCGGATCCACTCGGAGATCGGCAACCACTGCCAGGGCGTGCGCATCAACGATCGCCTCTGTCCCCTGGCCACCCCCCTGCAGAACGGCGACTTCGTGCAGGTGATCACCGCCAAGACGGCCCATCCGAGCCTCGACTGGCTCAATTTCGTGGCCACGCCTACGGCCCGCAATCGCATTCGCCATTGGTACAAGACGAGCCATCGCGAGGAGAACATCCTGCGGGGCACCGAAATGCTCGAGCGGGAGCTGGGGCGCGACGGCTTTGATGCCCTGCTCAACGGCCAGGCGATGGCCAAGGTGGCCCGCCGCTGCAACCTCACCGGCACCGAAGACCTGCTGGCGTCGCTGGGCTTCGGTGGAGTCACCCTGCACCAGGTGCTCAACCGCCTGCGGGAGGAGCTGCGCCTGGCCAGTGCGGCGACAACACCGGTGCTCAGCAACGAGCAGCTGGCCGCCAGCGTCTCGGCAGCCCGCGGGGTCCAGGCGGAGGCCCAGGGCGCATCAGCGGGGGGTGCCAGCCCGATCCTGGGGCTCGAGGGGCTCGACTACCGCCTGGGGGGCTGTTGCAGCCCCCTTCCCGGTGAATCGATTCTGGGGGCGGTGGCCCTGGGCAACCACGGCATCACGATCCACCGTCAGGACTGCTCCAACGTGGCCCAGGTGCCGGCCGAGCGCCGCCTGCCGGTGCGCTGGAATCCCACCGCTGAGGCCCGGCCGCGCCGCTATCCGGTGCAACTGCGCATCGAGGTGCTGGACCGCGTGGGGGTGCTCAAGGACATCCTCACCCGCCTCTCCGATCACCGCATCAAC
>JBIIQK010000051.1:0-8466 GCA_044342135.1 Cyanobium sp. | reverse complement strand
GCTGCCGGCACCCACGACCGTGCGGTGCTTGTGCACCCCGTCGTAGTTGGCGGTGATCGTGCCGGCGCCCACATTCACGCCGGCACCCAGGTCTGCGTCGCCGATGTAGCTCAGGTGGTTCACCTTGACCCCCGCGGCCAGGGTGCTGTTCTTCACCTCCACAAAGTTGCCGATGTGGCACTGCGGGCCCACCTCGCTGCCGGGCCGCAACTGGGCGAATGGACCGATGGCGCACCCCTCGGCCACCCGGGCCTGCCGCAGAACGGAATACACCACAGAGACCCCCTCACCCAGCTGGCTGTCCTCGATCAGGCAGCCGGGGCCGATGCGGCAGCCATCGCCGATGCTGCTGGCACCCCGGAAGTGGCACTGGGGTTCCACCACCACATCCCGACCGAAGCGGCTGGCTTCACTCAGGGTGCAGCTGGCGGGGTCGGTGAAGGTCACCCCCTCGGCCATCCAGTGGCGCCTCAGACGGTCCTGAAGCACCGCTTCGCACTGGCTGAGCTGCAACCGGTCGTTGATGCCGGTGATTTCGTCGGCATCGGCCACCTCCCGATGCATGGCCGGCTCCAGCATGGCCACCGTGTCGGTGAGGTAGAGCTCGCCCTGGTCGTTGTCGGTGGTGAGCTGGGGCAGCACGGCGGCCAGCTTCTGCCAGTTGAAGCAATAAATGCCCGCGTTGGTGAGGGTGTTGCGGCGCTGCTCGTCGTTGCAGTCGCGGTGTTCCACGATGGCGCTGACCGCACCGGTGGCATCGGCGAACACCCGTCCGTAGCCGGTGGGATCGGCCAGCCGGGCTGTGAGCAGGGTCACGGCGGCCCCGCTGGCGCGGTGCTGCTCCACCAGGGAGACGAGGGTCTCCGGTCGCAGCAGGGGTACGTCGCCGTTGAGCACGAGCAGATCACCCTGGAAGTCGGCTAGTGGGTCCAGCAGCTGCTGGACCGCATGACCGGTGCCGTTTTGGGGTTGTTGCAGCACGTACTCCAGGCCGCTATGGCCTTGAAGCTCCCGTTCCACCCGCTCCGCCTGGTGCCCCACGATCAGGATGCGCCGCTCCGGATGAAGGGCTTCGCAGCTGGTGAGCACCCGCTCCACCAGGGTGGCTCCGGCCAGGGGCTGCAGCACCTTGGGCAGGGCGCTCTTCATGCGCGTGCCTTTCCCGGCGGCCAACACGGCGACGGCGAGCATGGACGGCAGCAAGCGGCTGGGGCGGAATCTACGTGGGCTGCCTGAGGCGGGCCAGGTCGTCCCAGAAGCCCGGATAGGACACCGCCGCCGCCTCAGGGCGATGCAGCAGGCTGTCGCCCGCGGCGATGCCGGCAGCTACCGCCAGGCTCATGGCCACCCGGTGGTCGGTTTCGCTGTCCACCACCGCGCCGTGCAGGGGGGTGGTGCCGGAGATGGCCAGTCCATCCTCGAATTCCTCGATCCGGGCGCCCATCGCCCCCAGCTGGCGGGCCATCACGGCCAGTCGGTCGGTCTCCTTCACCCGGAGTTCTTCGGCATCGCGGATGCGGCTGGTGCCCTCCGCACAACAGGCCGCCACGGCCAGCACGGGGATTTCATCCACCAACCGGGGAATCAGGTCTCCCCCAATCTCAAAGGCCTGCAGGGGGCCATGGCTCACCTGCAGATCCCCGACCGGCTCGCCGGCCACATCGCGGCTGTTCAGCACCGTGATCCTGGCCCCCATCTCCTCCAGCACCTCCAGGATGCCGGTGCGGCTGGGGTTGAGGCCCACGTTTTCCACCGTCAGTTCGGCCCCGGGGGTGATGGCAGCAGCCACCAGCCAGAAGGCGGCGGAGCTGATGTCCCCGGGCACCACGACGCTCTGACCCTTCAGGCTGGCGCCGGGAGTGAGGGTCACCTGGGTGAGGCCCGGTCCACCCACCTCGACCTGGGCGCCAAAGGCCCGCAGCATCCGTTCGCTGTGATCCCGGCTCTGGGCCGGCTCGATCACCGTGGTGGGTCCTGCGGCGGTGAGCGCCGCCAGCAGGATGGCGCTCTTCACCTGGGCCGAGGCCACGGGTGTGTGGATGGTGGTGCCCCGTAGGGGCTGGCCCAGCACAGCGAGCGGGGCGAAATTGCCGCCTTTGCGGCCATGGATCACCGCGCCCATCTCAGCCAAGGGGCCCCCGACCCGCCGCATCGGACGGCCCCGCAGGGAGCCGTCGCCCGTGAGCACGAAGTGGCGATCCACCCGTCCGGCCAGCAGGCCCAGCATCAACCGCATGGTGGTGCCGGAGTTGCCGCAATCGAGCACGTCGGCGGGCTCCTGAAAGCCATCGAGCCCCACGCCCTGCACCGTCACCGGTTCACCGGCACGGATCTCCGACACCGTCACCCCCATGGCCCGCAGGCAGGCGGCGGTGCTGAGCGGATCTTCGGCGGGCAGCAGTCCCTCGATCCGCGTCACCCCTTCGGCGATGGCGCCGAACAGCAGGGCGCGATGGGAAATGGATTTGTCGCCGGGCACCTGCACGGTTCCCCGCAGCGTTCCCCCCGCCGGAAGCGGCAATGGGCTGGTGGAGGAGGCGGGCTGGCTCAAAACAGAGGGGGGATGGATGCATTCGATCCTATGGAGGCCCTTCGATCACCCCAGCATCAGTCCGCCGTCGTCATCCAGGCTGGCTGCCGCGCTGCGCAGATCAAACAACAGATCTTCCAGGGTGAGCTGGGCGAGCACCTGGCTGATGCTCCTCTCCAACCGCTTCTCCAGGGCAGCTGTGACCTGGTCGCTGGGCTGGTTGTCACTGTCGTGCTGGGTACCCATGGCTGATGCGGGGGCCGCTGCGGCCGCTGCCAGCACCTCCGTCAGGACGATCTGGCGGGCCGGGAGTGCCAGCCGGTAGCCGCCATGGCGGCCCCGCCGGGACTCCACCAGCCCCGCCCGGCGCAGCCGCAGCAGCAACTGTTCGACCATGGCGGCGGGGAGCTGCTGGGCTTCGGCCAGCTCCTGGGTGGAACGCCACTGGGCTGGAGCCTGGGCCAGTTCGAGCAGGGCTTTGAGGGCCTGGATTCCACTCTTGCGCAGCATCAGGCCCGGGCCGCCAGCCGCTCCAGCACATGCTCAAGGGTGTAGCCGAAGAGGGCCGGATCCGGCGCCTGGCCCCCGAGGTCGGCCAGTCCCAGCTCGGCCCAGCGGCCATCGATGCGGGCCTCCAGGTCGATTGGCCGGCGCAGCGGCTCGCCCCAGTCGTGGCGCTTCTCAGGTCCCACTTTGGTGGTGGCATCAATCGCCAGCCGGCCACCGAGGCCGAGGCGTTCGCTGGCGAAGTCGAGGGTGTCGAAGGGGGTGTCTTCCAGCACGAACAGATCGCGTTGGGGATCCACCTGGGCGCTGATGGCCCAGATCACCTGGCGCGGGTCGCGGATGTTGATGCTCTTGTCGACCACCACCACAAACTTGGTGTAGGTGAATTGGGGCAGGGCACTCCAGAAGGCCATGGCCGCCCGCTTGGCCTGGCCGGGGTAGGCCTTGTCGATGGCGATCACGGCCAGCTTGTAGCTCAGCCCCTCCATCGGCAGGAAGAAGTCGACGATTTCGGGGATCTGCTGCCGCAGGATCGGCGTGTAGATGCGATTCAGGGCGATGGCCAGCATCGCGTCCTCCTTCGGCGGCCGCCCGCTGAAGGTGGTGAAGTAAATCGGGTTCCGGCGCTGGGTGACGCACTGGATGTGCACCAGGGGGGAGTCCTCGACGCCGCCGTAGAACCCCATGTGGTCCCCGAAGGGACCGTCGGCCCGCTCCTCGCCGGGGGTGATCGTGCCTTCGAGCACCACTTCGCTGTGGCTGGGCACCTCGAGGTTCACGGTCTTGCACTTGGCCAGGCGCACGCCTTCCCCGGCATAGAGACCGGCAAACAGCCACTCGCTCAGCTGCACCGGGATCGGTGTGGCAGCCGCCATCACCAGCAGGGGATGGACACCGATGGCAATGGCGATCTCCAGCTTTTTGCCCATCGCCGCCGCCTTGCGCAGGTGGCGGGCGCCGCCGCGCACGCTCAACCAATGGACGGTCATCGTGTTGATGCTCTGCTGCTGCAGCCGGTACACCCCCACGTTCGGGGTGCCGGTTTCCGGGTCCTTGGTGATCACCAGCCCCAGGGTGATGATCCGGCCGCCATCCCCCGGCCAGGGGCGCAGCAGCGGCAGGGCATCCAGGTTCACCTGATCGCCCTTGAACACCTCCTGGCGGCAGGGGGGGGTGAGGTCCAGATCGGGCCGGGCCTTGAGCACATCCAGCAACACCGAGCCGAAGCGCACCGCCTCTCGGGCGCCCTTGGGGGGCCGGGGCTGCTGCAGCAGGGCCAGCCGCTCGCCGAGGGCTTCGAGCTCCTCCGGGCGCTCCATGCCCAGGCTCCACAGCACCCGCTCCTGGGTGCCCAGCAGGTTGACGGCCACCGGCATGCTCGAGCCGATCACGTTTTCGAACAGCAAGGCCGGTCCGCCCATGCCCAGGACGCGATCGGCAATGGCGGCCAGCTCCAGGTCGGGGTCGACCGGCGCCGTGATCCGGCGCAACTGGCCGCGCTGCTCCAGCAGGTCGATGAAGCCCCGCAGATCGCGGCGGCTGCGCTGGCTTAAAAGGGGCGCGGCCATGGGGGCTGTCATCGCAGTGGTCAGGGGCTTTCCACTGTGGCGTACCCCACCTGGGGTTCGGGACAGGTCGCCCTGGCCTGGGCTGCCTACGCTGGCCCCCCCGACACCTGACGCGGCCGTGCAGATCTCCTATTTCCACACCTCCGAGTGCGTTCCCGACCTCACGGGCCATGGCGAGGGGGGCCCCGACGCGGCGGGTCTGCCTGATGCAGCGGTGGTGATCGACGTGCTGCGGGCCACCACCACCATCGCCTGGTCGCTCCACAACGGCGCCGAGGCGATCGAAGCCTTCGCCAGCCTGCCCGACCTGGAGGTGGCAGCGGCGGCCTGGCCCGCCGAGCGTCGTTTGCGGGCGGGCGAGCGGGGTGGCGCGCGGGTGGAGGCCTACGACCTGGGCAATTCGCCCCTGGCGGTCACGCCGGAGCGGGTGGGGGGGAAGCGCATTTTTATGAGCACCACCAATGGCACCCGCTCCTTAGCGGCGGTGCGTTCGGTGCCCCTGCTGCTCACGGCCTGCCTGCCCAACCGCAGCGCCGTGGCCCGGCGTCTGCTCGACCACGACTGCCGACGGGTCTGGATCGTCGGCAGTGGCTGGGAGGGCGACTATTCGCTCGAAGACAGCCTGGCTGCCGGTGCGGTGGCTTCGGCTGCGATGGAGATGGCAGTGGCCCCCCACATTGGCGTCAGTTTTGGCAACGACGAGATGTTGGCGGCGCTGGCCCTCTGGCAGCAGTGGCACCTGGACACCGAAACCTGTCTCAGGGCGGCCAGCCATGGTCAGCGCCTGATCGGGCTGGGCAACCACGACGCTGATTTCGCCTGCTGCGCCGCCGTCGACAGCCTGCAGATCGTGCCCTTCCAGGCCGAGCCTGGCGTGCTCAAGGCCAGCTGAGGCGCCAGCGGGTCGCCCTGGCGCCCCTTGGCAGCTCCCTTACAGTTCGCCGGTTCGCTCTGGGCAGTCGGTGGGGAGTTTTCTGGCGGCAGCTGTGCAACTCACCAGCACGTCGGATCCGGATCGGAACTTCGCCGCCGCTGAGGAGCAGATCGAGCTCGCGGCTCGTCGTGGTGCCGAGCTGGTGGGCTTGCCCGAGAACTTCGCCTTCATGGGCGATGACGACCGGCGCCTGGAGTTGGCCCCCTCCCTGGCGGAGCGCTGCAGCCGCTTTCTCGTCACCATGGCGCGGCGGTATCAGGTGACCCTCCTGGGTGGCGGATTCCCGGTGCCCGCCGGTCCCGGACAGACCTTCAACCGCGCTGAGCTGGTGAGTACGGAGGGTCAGCTGCTGGCCCAGTACGACAAGATCCATTTGTTTGATGTCGATCTCCCGGACGGCAACACCTATCGGGAATCCGCCACCGTCAAACCCGGCGACCAGTTGCCCCCGGTGGTGGCAGTGCCTGGGCTGGGGCGGATTGGTCTCTCCATTTGCTACGACGTCCGATTCCCAGAGCTCTACCGCCATCTGGCCGAAGCCGGCGTGGACGTGCTGATGGTGCCGGCGGCCTTCACTGCCTTTACGGGCAAGGACCACTGGCAGGTGCTGTTGCAGGCCCGGGCGATTGAAAACACGGCCTATGTGGTGGCTCCGGCCCAGACGGGCCTGCACTACGGCCGTCGCCAGAGCCATGGCCATGCCCTGGTGATTGACCCCTGGGGCACGGTTCTGGCCGATGCTGGCGTGGGTGTGGGCCTGGCGGTGGCTCCGGTGGATCCTGGCCATGCCAAGCGCGTACGAGCCCAGATGCCGAGCCTCCAACACCGCCGGCCGGCCCTGTTCTGACCCTGCTGATGCGCTGGTCCGTCGGAGTCAGGGTGCGTCGCCGGCAGTGGACCTGCCTTTTGGCGGCCCTCACCGTTGTGTTCGCTGCGCTGCCAGCCTGGGCATCGTCGCTGGCGGCATGGCGGATCACCCGGGCAGGCCAGCTGGAGCTGCGCACCAGCCTCGACGTTCGTCCCCAGGCCTTTTTTGAGGCCGGGTCGGCCCTGCGGGGGCCGCGGGTGTGGGTCGACCTGCCAGGAGCCCCGTCCCGGACCCGCAGCGTGCCCGGCAGCGGGGCCCTGCGCGAGGTCCGCATCGGCCGGCCCGATGGCTTCACCACCCGGCTGGTGCTCGAGTTTGCCCCCGGCACCCAGCTCGACCCTGCTGGCCTCAAGCTGGTGGGCACCGCGCGCGACCGTTGGCGCATGGACCTGCCCGGTCTGGCCACCCAGGGCGCTACGGGCATCGGTGAAGGTGATCTCGATGCGGTCACCCGTGACCTCCCCGACCGTCAGACCAGCTTCCCGACGGCCACCACCCCCCTCTCGGCCGATGGCTTGCCGGTGGTGCCGCGGGGACGCTTCAAGGTGGTGATCGATCCCGGCCATGGCGGCCCGGATCCCGGGGCCGTCGGCATCGGCGGCCTGCGGGAAACGGACGTGGTGCTCGATGTCTGCCTGCAGATGGCCCGGCTCCTCCAAGCCCGCGGCGTGCAGGTGCTGATGACCCGCACCTCCGAGGTGGATGTGGACCTGCCGCCCCGGGTCTCCCTCGCCAACAGCAGCGGCGCCGACCTGTTTGTCAGTGTTCACGCCAATGCCCTGAGCATGGCGCGTCCCGATGTGAACGGGATTGAAACCTTCTATTTCGAAGGGGCGGGTGTCCGCTCCCGCCGTCTGGCGGCCGCCCTGCAGGAGCAGATGCTGGCCATCTCCCCGGGCAGCCCGGATCGGGGGGTGCGCACCGGCCGCTTTTTTGTCATTCGCCGCACGGTGATGCCTTCCGCTCTCGTGGAGATGGGCTTTGTCACCGGGGAGCTCGACTCCCGTCGACTGGCTGATCCGAATTTCCGCCGCCGGATGGCCCTCGCCCTGTCGGCCGGGATTCTCAATGCCCTGCAGGAGGGCCCATGAGCGCCTTGGTGGGTCTGTTTGACAGCGGTCTGGGCGGCCTCACGGTGCTGCGCCGGCTTCAGGAGCGCTATCCCCATTCCTCCTGCCTCTATCTCGGGGACACCGCCCGGGTGCCCTACGGCCAGCGCAGCGTGGCCGACATTCGTGCCATCGCCGCCGAGGTGGTGGTCTGGCTGCGGCACCAGCAGGTGGGCGTGCTGGTGATGGCCTGCAACACCTCTAACGCCCTGGCCCTGGATGTGGCAGTGGCGGAGGCCGGGGTGCCGGTGGTGGGGCTGATCGACAGCGTGGCGGCCGACCTCGGCAGCGATCGCGTCGGGGTGCTGGCGACCAGTGCGACGGCGGCCAGTGGCGCCTATCGACGGGCGATCCACGCCTGCCATCCCCACGCCCAGGTGCTGGAAATCGGCTGTCCTGCCTTTGTGCCCCTGATCGAGGCCGGCGATCTGCAGAGTTCGGAGCTGGAGAGTGAGGCCCGGGCCTACCTCGCCCCTTTGGTGGCGGCCGGGGTCGACACGGTGGTGATGGGCTGTACCCACTACCCAATGTTGCGGCCGATGCTCACGGAGCTGCTCCCTCCCCACGTGCGGCTCGTGGACCCGGCTGAGTCGGCGGTGAAGCGGCTGGGCCCCTTGCTGGCCAGCATGGGGGGGATGCCGGAGGGGGAGCTCTCCGGGGTGCAGGTGGTTCCTCCGGCTGATCGCACCCGCGTCTGCGTGAGTGGCTGTGCCGAGGCCTTCGCTGACGGGGCCAGCCGTTGGCTGGGATACCGCCCAGCGGTGGAGCGGGTCGACCTGCGATCGGTGGGTTGAGCCTTCTAGGATCACGCCACGGCGGAGGTGTTGTGGCAACGGTTGCAGAGCTGCTCCAGCCCGTGGAGGCTGATTTGGATGCCCTGCTGGCCGACCTGCGCAGCTTGATCGGAGCTGGGCACCCCATCCTCCAGGCGGCCGCGGAACACCTGTTTG
>JBIIQK010000050.1:0-8592 GCA_044342135.1 Cyanobium sp. | reverse complement strand
TGGGATGTCGCCGGCGCAGGCCATCACCACATCCGGTTCATCGGGGTCGGCGCCCCTGTCGTCGTTGCAGGCCCAGCTCCAGAGGCCGATGCCCTTGGCCACGTGGGCGCGGGCCTCCTCCAGCGTGAGGTATTGGAGGTGCTTCTGCTTGTCGCTGACAATGATGTTGCAGACGTTGGGCTCGACCAGGGCCTGTTCGGCCACCGCCAGCAGGGAGTTGGCATCGGCGGGCAGGTACACCCGCACCACCTCGCCGCTCTTGTTGCCGGCCAGGTCGATGAAGCCGGGGTCCTGGTGGGTGAAACCGTTGTGGTCCTGCCGCCACACGGTGGAGCTGATCAGGCAGGTCCACGGGGAGATGGGGGCGCGCCAGGGGGCGTGGTGGATGCAGCTCTCCAGCCACTTGGCGTGCTGGTTGAACATCGAGGCGATCACATGGGCAAAGGCCTCGTAAGTGTGGAAGAAACCGTGGCGGCCGGTGAGCAGGTAGCCCTCCATCATTCCCACCAGGGTGTGTTCGCTGAGCATCTCCACCACCCGGCCCTGGCGGGCCAGTTCGCCGCCGTCCAGGTCTTCGGGGAGGAATTCCTCCATCCACACCTTCTTGCTGCGGGCGTAGATGGCCTGCAACCGGTTGGAGGCGGTTTCATCTGGGCCGAACACGCGCACGGAATCGGGGTTGTGCTCGATCGCATCGCGCAGCAGTTCCCCCAGGGGCGCCGTGTTCTCAAACTCCACCTGCCCCGGGGCCGGCACGGCCACGGCGTAGCCGTTGCATGGGGGTAGATGCAGCTTGCGTCGCAGCAGGCCGCCGTTGGCGTGGGGGTTGGAGCCCATGCGCCGCGGGCCCTGGGGGGAGAGGGCCTGCAGTTCCGGCACCAGGGTGCCGTTGGCGTCGAACAGTTCCCAGGGGCGGTAGCTCTTCAGCCAGGCCTCCAGCTGCTGCAACTGGGCGGGGTCATGGCGGGGATCGGGCAGCGGCACCTGGTGGCTGCGCCAGAAGCCCTCGAGTTTTTTGCCGTTCAGCTCGGTGGGGCCGGTCCAGCCCTTGGGAGAGCGGAGCACGATCATCGGCCAGGCGGGCCGGCTGACGCTGGTGGGGTCAGCCTGGCGCCGTGCCTCCGTCTGGATGGCCTGAATGCGGCTGATCGCCCGGTCCATGGCGTCGGCCATGGCGGCGTGCATCGCCATCGGCTCGCTGCCCTCGACGAACAGGGGTTCCCAGCCGTAGCCGCGCAGCAGGCTGGCCAGCTCCTCCTGGGGGATGCGGGCCAGCAGGGTGGGGTTGGCGATCTTGTAGCCGTTCAGGTGCAGCACCGGCAGCACCGCCCCGTCTCCGATCGGGTTGAGGAATTTGTTGATGTGCCAGCTGGTGGCCAGCGGACCGGTTTCGGCCTCGCCATCCCCCACGCAGGCCAGGGCAATCAGGGAGGGGTTGTCGAACACGGCCCCGCAGGCGTGGGACAGCACGTAGCCCAGCTCTCCACCCTCGTGGATCGAGCCGGGGGTTTCGGGCGTGCAGTGGCTGCCGATGTGGCCTGGAAACGAAAACTGCCTCAGGAAGCGCCCCATGCCGGCGGCATCCTGGGATTTGTCGGGATACACCTCGCTGTAGGAGCCGTCCAGGTAGGTGGGGGCCAGCACCCCCGGGGCACCGTGCCCCGGACCCGACAGGTAGATCATGTTCAGGTCGTGGGCCCGGATCAGCCGGTTGGCATGGGCCCAGATGAAGGCCTGGCCCGGGCTGGAACCCCAGTGGCCGAGCAGCCGGTTCTTGATGTGGTCCGGCCGCAGCGGTTCGGCCAGCAGGGGGTTGTCCTGCAGGTAAATCATCCCCACGGCCAGGTAGTTGGCGGCCCGCCACCAGGCGTCCAGCTGCTCCAGCCCTGCCGCCATCCCCTGCCATGAATCCAGGATTCAGACCGTAGCGACGGCTGCCACACCCGACCCAGCCGCCCGCATAGAGATCAGGATCCGAACACGTCGTGGGCGCCCCTTTAGGGTCAGCCCCCGACGTCCCTGCTGCGCCCCCTGCTGCCATGGTTCTGCCAGCGCTTCTGCTCGAAATTGGCAGCCATCAGGTGGAGGTCGCCGAAACCCTCATCTCGGTGGGGGAATTCCTGGTCATCTTTGTGGCGGCCAGGCTGCTGGCCGAGCTGATGGTCCGGCTCCAGCTGCCCACCATCCTGGGGGAGCTGGTGGCTGGCGTGCTGATCGGCGTGTCCGGTCTGCACCTGATCGTGCCGCCTGAAACCCAGGCCCAGATGGGCGACTGGGGCTTGAGTCTGCTCAGTTCCCTCGCCGATATCTCCCCGCAGGTGGTGCAGGAGATCTACGCCGAAACCTTCCCGAATCTGCAGGCCGTGTCCCAGATCGGCCTGTTTGCCCTGCTGTTCCTCACGGGCCTGGAGAGCGAGCTCGATGAGCTGGTGGCGGTGGGTGCCCAGGCCACCACCGTGGCGGTGACCGGGGTGGTGCTCCCCTTCGCCCTGGGCACCGCCGGGCTCTACTACCTCTTCCACGTGCCGTTGATTCCGGCCATTTTTGCCGGGGCGGCGATGACGGCCACCAGCATCGGCATCACCGCCAGCGTGTTCGGCGAGCTGAAGTTTCTGCGCACCCGTGAAGGCCAGACCGTGATCGGCGCCGCCGTGCTCGACGACATCCTCGGCATCGTGATCCTGGCGGTGGTGGTGAGCCTGGCCGGCGGCGAGGGTTTCAGCGTCGGGCCGATCCTCAAGCTGGTGGCCGCTGCCGGAGTGTTTGTGGCGGCCGCCCTGTTCCTGAGCCGCACGGCCGCCCCCGCCTTCGACTGGCTGCTGGATCAGCTCAAGGCCCCTGGGGAAGTGGTGGTGGCCGCCTTTGTGGTGCTGTCCCTGTGTTGTTTCGTGGCCCAGGCCATCGGTCTGGAAGCGGCCCTGGGGGCCTTTGCGGCGGGCTTGATCCTGAGTGCCTCGAAGCACACCCATGCGATCCAGGACACGGTCAAGCCCTTGGTGGCCCTGTTCGCCACGATTTTCTTCGTGCTGATCGGCACCGGCATGGATCTCTCGGTGCTCAATCCCTTCAATCCCGAGAACCGGGAGGGCCTGATTGTGGCGGCCTTCCTGCTCACAGTGGCGATCGCCGGCAAGGTGGCCGCGGGCTGGAGTTACCTCAGCAAGGAGAAGACCAACCGTCTGGTGGTGGGTCTGGGCATGATGCCCCGCGGTGAAGTGGGCCTGATCTTCCTGGGGCTGGGCACCCAGGCCGGCCTGCTCACCAAGCCCCTGGAGGCCGCCATCCTGCTGATGGTGATCGGCACCACCTTCCTGGCCCCGATCCTGCTCAGACTGGTGTTGGGTGGCAGTTCTGGAGGGCCCGACCTTGACCCGCTCGCCGAAATCCCAACCTGAGTTGCCCCTGCGGCAACCGGCCAACCCGCTGCGCCGCTGGGGGCTGAGCTGGGGTGGCTGGCTCGACAACCGCCATGGCGAGTGGTGGCTGCTGGCCCAGTTGGCCCTGATCGCTGCCCACCTGCTGCCCCCCTGGCCGGCCCCGGGAGCCTGGGGCTACGCCTGGCCCTTGCCGGTGGCCCTGGCTGGGGTGGTGTTGTTTCTGCTGGGGCTCGGCTTGGCGGCCCAGGCGTTCTGGGGGCTGGGTTCCAGCCTCACGCCCCTGCCCGATCCCATCCCCGGTGCCCCGCTGGTGGTGAGCGGGGCCTACGCCCGCTGCCGCCACCCCCTCTATCAGGCCGTGTTGCTGTGTTCCCTGGGGGTGACGCTGGCGCTCGGGAGCCTCTTGCACCTTGCCCTGCTGCTGGCCCTGGTGGCCGTGCTGGGGGGGAAGGCCCGCCGGGAGGAGCGGGCCCTGGCGGCCGTCCATCCCGACTACGCCGCCTACCGCCTGCGGACGCCGGCGATCATTCCCCGTCTTCCCTGGCTCGACTGGCGAGGGCTGTGAACAGGCCCCAGCCGGCGGCAATCAGGCCGAGGCTGCTCGCCCAGTCCGGGCCGAGGGCCCAGCTCAGGGCCAGGTCGGCCAGCACGCCGATGGCCAGGGCCAGCAGCAGGCTGCTCACCACCAGCACCACCTGTTGGGCCGCCCCTGGCAGGGGGCCTGCTGCGAGGGCCTCCTCCAACCGCCCGAGGGGTCCGCTCAGGGGCAGGTAGAGCGCCAGGGCCCACAGGGCGACCCCCGGCAGGAAGGGACTCCAGTCGGGGCTGGTGAGGGGCAATGGCAGACCGCGGATGTCCCTAGCATCAACCACCCCGGTGACCTGCTTGGTGGCTTCCCTGTCTGACCCCCAGCCCTGGAGCTACGCCAGCCATGCCGTGCATGCCGTAACGGCGGCACCGGCCCTGCCCGAAGGGCCGGCCATCCTGCTGGTGCACGGCTTCGGAGCCTCCACCGACCACTGGCGCCACAACATTCCCGTGCTGGCCCAGCGCTACGAGGTGCACGCCATCGATCTGCTGGGTTTCGGCCGTAGCGCCAAGCCGGCCGAGCTGGCCTACGGCGGCGCCCTCTGGCGCGACCAGCTGGCTGCCTACGTGACCGAGCGGATCGGTCGCCCCACGGTGCTCGTGGGCAATTCCCTGGGCGGCTTTTCGGCCCTCGCCGCTGGGGTGGCCCTGGGGGAGCAGGCGGCTGGGGTGGTGCTGCTGAACGCGGCAGGGCCGTTCAGCGACGAGCAGGCGCCCCCCAAGGGCTGGGGGGCGATCACCCGTCAGACCATCGGCGGCGCGCTTTTGAAGAGTCCGGTGCTGCAGCGTCTGCTGTTTGAAAACCTGCGCCGTCCGGCCACGATCCGCCGCACCCTCAATCAGGTGTACATCGACAAAACCAACGTCGATGACGCTCTGGTGGAGGCGATCCGGCGGCCCTCCCTGGATCCGGGTGCCTTTGGCGTGTTCCGCACCGTCTTCGACATTCCGCGGGGCCAGCCCCTCGATGAGCTGTTTGCCCAGTTGCCTTGCCCGCTGTTGCTGCTCTGGGGCATCCGTGATCCCTGGATCAACGCCGCTGGTCGGCGGGCCGCCTTCCAGCGCCATGCCCCTGCGGCCACCACCGAGGTGGTGCTGGAGGCGGGCCACTGCCCCCACGATGAGGTGCCCGACCAGGTGAATGCCGCCCTGGTGGAGTGGGTGGATGGCCTCAGGGCGACAGCGGTTGCACCCCCGGCAGCCGACCTCGTGCCAGCTGCTGGGCCGGATCGAACTGCCGCTTGATGGCTTCGATCATCGGCCTGGACGGGGCATCCAGCCAGGCCGGCAGGGGGCTGGCAGGGGGTTGGCGCAGCACCGTGAGGTAGCCGCCCCACTGCTGGCAGGTGCGCCGCAAGGCCTCCACCCGGTAGGGCGGTAGGGCGGTTGCGGATGCCCAGGTGGTCCCCAGCCCGCTGCCGGCGCTGAGGCACACCGGCAGACCGGCCAGGGCGGGTTCAGCCAGCAGGGCGGGGGCCTGGTGGGGGCGTACGGCCAGGCGCAGCAACCAGTCGCTCGCCTCCGGACCCGGGCCGCGGCCGAGGGCTACCCGGGCCTCGAGCTCGGCCGGTTCCAGGGCCAGGGCTGTGATGCCGAAGGGGGAGGCCTTGGCGCGGATGCAGGCGATCTGCTCGTCGAGGGTGCCGGCGTTGATGCTGGCCAGGCTGATCAGCAGCCCGGTGCCGGGGTCGTCGCCGGCCTGCCACCAGTCGATCCGCTCCGGACTGAGGCTCGAACCCAGAAGCCAGCTGGCCAGCTGACCCAGGGCCTCAAGCGACCCACTGAGCCAGAGGCCCCGCTGTTGGGGAGGCACCGGCAGGGTGCGCAGGGTGACGCTGGTGATCAGGCCCAGGGCTCCCCAGCTGCCGGTGAACAGGCGCATCAGGTCGTAGCCGGCCACATTTTTCACCACCTTGCCGCCGGCCCGGGCGCGGACCCCGTCCGCCCGGATCAGCTCGATGCCGATCAGCTGGTCCCGCACTCCCAAGTAGCGCTGGCGCAGGCCGCCGGCCAGGCCCCGGGCCACCAGGCCGCCCAGGCTGCCGCTGGCCTCACCGGCGGGGCCGCTGCCCCAGGGCCAGTCGAGGGCCAACCACTGCCGGTGGTGGGCCAGCTCTGCCTGTAGCTCCACCAGTGGTGTGCCGGCCTGAACGGTGACGGTGAAATCACCGGGGTTGTGCTCAACGATGCCGCGCAACTGGCGGCAGCTCACGGCGCTGCTGCCGGGGGCGATCGGTGGCCCCCAGCTCAGGCGACTGCCGAGCCCGGCCGGATGCCAGGGCGCGGCCTGCCGGTGCAGCTCGCGCACCAGCTCTTGAAGCTCGCTGGGCTCGGGTGTGATCACGGCACGATGGTGCCATGGCCGCCCCCTTCAAGATCCTGGTCATCGACGATGACCCCACCGGCTCCCAGACGGTGCACAGCTGTCCCCTGCTGCTGCGCTGGGACCCAGCCACCCTGGCGGCGGGCCTGGAGCATCCCTCTCCCCTGCTGTTTGTGCTGGCGAACACCCGGGCCCTGGCCCCCCAGGCGGCGGCGGAGCGGGTGCGCCAGATCTGCCGGGCCCTGGCGGCGGCCCTGCCCGCGGCCGGCATCGAGCGCTGGTGGCTGGTGAGCCGGGGCGACTCCACCCTGCGCGGCCATTTCCCCCTGGAAGTGGACGTGATCGCCGCTGAGCTGGGTCCGTTTGCCGCCACCCTGCTGATTCCGGCCTTTCTGGACGGGGGGCGCACCACGGTGGATGGGGTGCACCTTCTGCACGGCCAGCCCGTGCATGAGACCCCCTTTGGCCGCGATGGCCTGTTCAGCTACGGCACCAGCCATCTGCCCGCCTGGGTGGAGGAGAAGAGCGGCGGCCGCATTCCCGCCCAGCAGGTGCAACGCCTCGACGGCGCTGAGCTCGACCGCGCGGCGGCGGAGGGGGGCCAGGCCCTGGAGGCGCGGCTGGCCGCCTGGCAGAACCAGCCCGTGGTGGCGGTGGATGCGGAGCGCCCGGAGCAGTTGGCCGCCCTGGCCGCGGTGGTGCGCGCTTCGTCCCGGCCCGTGTTGGCCCAGTCGGCGGCCAGCTGGATCCAGGCCCTGGCCGCGTTGCCGCCCCAGCCCCGGGATGCGGCTGGCCTGGCCCGGTTGCGGCGGATGGGTCCGGGCGGGGAGCGGCTGCCGGGGCTGGTGCTGGTGGGCTCCCATGTGCCCCTGGCCGATGCCCAGCTGGAGCAGCTGCTGGGGGAGCCCGGTTGCGTTGGCCTGGAGTTGCCCGTGGCTCGGTTGGCGCGGGTGTTGGAGGGGCCCCTGCCCGAACCGCTGCTGGCCTCCCTCGAGCACGACTGGTTGGTGCAGCTGCGGGCTTTGTTGGCCCAGGGACGCACGCCGGTGCTGTTCACCAGTCGGGGTGAGCTCCGCTGCGGCTCAGCGGCGGAGCGTCGCCGGCTCGGGGATGGCCTGGCCGCCTTGATGGCCCGGTTGGCGGCGGCCCTGGCTGCCCAGCTGGGCTATCTGATCAGCAAGGGCGGCATCACCACCCACACCCTGCTTGCCGATGGCCTGGGCCTGGCCGCGGTGGAGCTGCAGGGTCAGCTGCTGCCGGGGCTGTCGTTGGTGCTGACGCCACCGGAGGCGGCCGTGCCCCAGCTGCCGGTGCTCACCTTCCCCGGCAATCTGGGCGCTGCCCGCACCCTGCGGCAGGCCTGGCGCTGCATGGAGGGGCTCGACCTGCTGGCGCCTCCGGACGGGGGGAGTCAGGCCGACCCGTCGGCGGGCGCCAAGCGCTCCAGCAGCAGCGAGCCGGCATAGCCAAAGGCCACCAGGGCCAGGGCCGCCAGGCTGTCGGCCCGGTCGCCCGCAATGGTGCCCACCAGAAAGGCCAGGGACACCGCCGCCACCAGGAGGGGCGTGAAGGGGTAGCCCCAGGTGCGGAAGGGCCGCGGCAGCTCCGGTTCCCGCCAGCGCAGGGCCAGCAGGGCGGCGATGCCCGCCAGGGGCAGGCTCACGTAGAGCACGGCCCCCATGGCCAGCAGCCGCTCGAAGGAGCCCGCCAGCACCAAGGCCGCGGCGGTGGTGCTGGTGATCAGCAGGGCGACGGTGGGCGTACCGCCTGCATTCACCGCCGTGGCCCAGCCGGGCACCAACCCATCGCGGCCCAGGCCGTACAGGATTCGGGGCGCCGCCATCACCACGGTGTTGATCAGCCCCAGCAGCGACACCAGGGCCACGGCCGTGATCAGGTGCCCCCCCAGGGGGCCTGCCAGGGCTCGCCCCGCAGCGGCGGCCGGCAGGCTCGAGCTGGCCAGCTGGGCGATTGGCAGCACGTGTAGCAGCGCCAGGTTGATCAGCAGATAGAGCGCCATCACCGCCAGCACCCCGCCGATCAGGGACCGGGGCAGATCCCGCTCGGGCTCGCTGAACTCCTCGGCGAAATACACCGGGCTGGCCCAGCCGTCGTAGGTGGTGATCACGGCCTGGAGGGCCAACACAACCGCCACCATCAGGCTGCGCCAGCCCCCTGCCGTGACGGTTGCCGTGACCGTGTCCAGGCCCGCGGCCAGACCCGTGGTCAGGCCCGCTCCTGGGGTCTCCCCGGCGGCGGGCAGCAGGAAGCAGGCCGCCACCAGGCCGAGAAACGCCACCGCCT
>JBIIQK010000049.1:0-8622 GCA_044342135.1 Cyanobium sp. | reverse complement strand
GGATCACGTCGATCTTCTCGCCACGCAGTTCGTTGACCACCTGCTGAATGCGGGAGCCCCGGGCGCCGATGCAGGCGCCGACGGGGTCGACTTCCCGCTCCACCGAATCGACGGCGACCTTGGTGCGCGGGCCCACCGAGCGGGAGGGGGGATTGGCTTCCCGGGCCACGGCCACGATCCGCACGGAGCCCTCCTGGATCTCGGGCACCTCGTTTTCGAACAGGTACACCACCAGGCCGGCGTTGGAGCGGCTCACGAACAGCTGGGGGCCCCGGCGGGGCACCTCGCTCACCTCCTTGAGGAACACCTTGAAGGTGGCGTTGGCGCGGTAGTTGTCGTTGGGCAGCTGGTCGCGGCGGGGCAGTTCGGCCTCCACCTCAGGGCGGCCCAGGCCGCTGCTCACGGCCATGATCACGCTCTGGCGCTCGAAGCGGATCACCCGGGCGGTGAGCACCGGATCCTCCAGATCCGCGAACTCCTCTTGGATCATCCGGCGCTGCTGATCCCGCAGCTTCTGGGCCAGCACCTGCTTGGTGGTGGCGGCGGCCATGCGGCCGAAATCGTCTTTCTCCGGGGTGACATCCAGCACCACGGTGTCGCCGATCTGGGCGTCGTCGGCCACCTGCTGCACCTCAGCCAGGGCGATCTGGTGGTCTTCGCTCTCCACCTCTTCGACGATGATTTTCGAGGCCAGCACCCGGTAGCCCTCCTCCTCGAGGTCGAGGCCCACGTCAAAGTTGGAGAAGTAGTCCTCCTCAAAGGGGTCTTCGCTGATCCCCAGGTAGAGGGTGCGGCGATAGCGCTCGTAGCCCTTCAGGAGGGCTTCCCGCAGGGCGGCCTCCACGACGGCGGGCGGCAGCTTCTTCTCTTCGCTGATGTCCTCGATCAGGTTGTTCAGACCGGGGAGCAGAACCAGGGCCATGGATCAGGGGTGAGAAATGGTCAGGGGGGCGGTCAGGAGGGCTGGGTCGGGGTGACCAGACGAACGCTGATCACGGCGTCCCGGGGGATGCGCTGGGTGCGGCCGCGGATGTTCAGGTGCACATCCGTCGCATCGCGCTCCAGCAGGAGCCCTTCGCGCCGCACATCAAGGCCCTTGCTGTCGCGATAGTGCACGTCAACCGGGAATCCGCGGAAGCTGCGGAAGTCACGGTCGTCGTGCAGGTCGTCGCTGACGCCAGGGCTGCTGACCTCCAGAACATAGGCATCGCCGAGCAGCTCGGCCGCTTCGATCGCCTCGCCGAGCGGTGCGCTGAGGGAAGCGCACTCGTCGAGGCTGATGTCGCTGCCGTCGGCCCGTTGCACCAGCACCTGCACCGTCATGGGAATGCGGTGGGTGAACAGGTGCACTCCCTTCAGCGCGAAGCCGGCTTGCGTCACGGCCGCTTGGGCCAGGCGCTCCAGGTCGGGCAGGAGGGGGTGGGGCAATGCTGCAGGGGAGCTGGGGGCAGGCGGCCCGCCGGCTGTTGCAGTCTGGAAAACTGCCCTGGGAGGCACAACAGCTCAACCTGGGGTTGAAGCGTGCATCAGGGATTGCCCGCCGGGCAAGCCATCACCCTAGGGGATGGTCGGTCCCGGGGCCCTTGCCGCCCAGGGGGGGCATCTCGATCACCGGAGCCTCGGCGAAGAAGTCGCTGGGCTGCACGGTGCCCCGCAGGCTGGGGTCCTGGTTGAGGCACTGGCCCTTCTGCTCGTCGGTGCGCAGGTACTGACACACCCGGGCCCACAGCTTGGCGCGGGTGCCCGGCGCCCCCTGGCTGAAGTGCACCAGGTCGTTGCCGCCCACCAGGCCCTGGATCTCCACCTGGCAAAGGCTGCAGCGCTGACGCGAGCCGGGGGGGATTGCTGCCATGGCCGCCTGGAGGTTGAGGGGCCAATTTAGGCGGATGCGCCTGCTCCAGCTCAGCGATCCCCACCTGCTGGCCGATCCGGAGGGCCACTTCCGGGGGCGCCAGCCCTGGGCCTGTCTGGAGCAGGCCCTGCAGCAGGCCTCCAGGCAGGCGCCGCAGCCGGATCTGCTGCTGATCAGCGGCGATCTCTGCCAGGACGAAAGCTGGGCGGGCTATGCGCGGCTGCGCGATCGCCTGGCCGCGTGGCCGACGCCCGTGGCCCTGCTGGCCGGGAACCACGACCATCCCCTGCGGTTGCGGGCTGCCCTGGGGCGCCAGGCCGTGCTGGCTCCGGCGGCGCTGGTGATCGCCGGGGTGCGCCTGCTGCTGCTGAACAGCCACCGCGCCGCCTGCGTGGAGGGCTGGCTGGGGGCGTGCCAGTTGGCCTGGCTGGCGGATCAGTTGGCCGGCCCCAGCTCCCTGCCCCTGGTGGTGGCCGTGCATCACCCGCCCGTGGCGATCGGGGATCCGACCTTCGATGCCATCGGCCTCCGCGACGGATCGGCCCTGCTGGCGCTGCTGGCTCCCCAGCCCCGGCTCCAGGCGGTGCTCTTCGGCCACGTGCATCAGCACTGGCAGGGGACCCTGCCGGGCCGCCCCGAGGTGCCGCTGCTGGGCTGTCCCTCCACCCTGTGTGGTTTCGGCCCGGTGCAGCCCTGCCCCCTGGGGCGGCCTGACGATCCGGGGGGGCGCTGGCTGGAGCTGCCTCCCGCGGGCGGGTTGCACCACACCCTGCTGCGCTGGAAGGCCGGTGCACCGGCTCCGTCCCTAGCCTCTGAGTCACCCTGACCGGCCCCATGAACCCGCTGTCGTTGCTGCTGGTTCCCCTGTGTTCACTTGTGCTTTGGCTGGGCATCGGGTTCGCCCCGCTGGGATCCGCGGCCCTGGCCCTGGAGGTGTCCCAGGAATTTCCTCTTGCGGTTCCCCTTGCATCTCCACCGGACTCCCGGCGGCCCGACACCCCCCACAGCTTTGTGGCGGAGGCGGCCCGAGCGGTGGCGCCGGCGGTGGTGCGCATCGACACCGAGCGGGATGTGGCCCGTCAGCCGTTCGACCCAGCCCTGTTGGATCCCTTCCTGCGCGAGCTGTTTGGCGACCCGTCCGGCAGCATGCGGGAACGGGGCCAGGGCTCCGGCGTGGTGATCGATGCCGGCAAGGGTCTGGTGCTCACCAATGCCCATGTGGTCGACCAGGTCGACAGCGTGGAAGTGACCCTGGCGGATGGCCGTCAGCTCGACGGCGCTGTGGTGGGGGCCGATTCGGTCACCGATCTGGCGGTGGTCAAGATCTCTGGTCCCCGGGACTTGCGCGCCGCGCCCCTGGGGGATTCCGAAGCCCTGGAGGTGGGCGACTGGGCCATCGCCATGGGCAGTCCCTATGGGCTGGAGCGCACGGTGACCCTGGGCATCGTCTCGAGCCTGCACCGCAACATCAACAGCCTTGGCTTCTCCGACAAACGCCTGGATCTGATCCAGACGGATGCGGCCATCAACCCCGGCAATTCCGGTGGCCCGCTGATCAATGCCAACGGGGAGGTGATCGGCATCAACACCCTGGTGCGCTCCGGTCCGGGCGCGGGCCTGGGCTTTGCGATCCCGATCAACCTGGCCCGCGGGGTGGCCGGCCAGCTGAGCAGCGGCGGCCAGGTGGTGCACCCCTATCTCGGACTGCAGCTGGTGCCCCTCACGGCTCGCCGCGCCCGCGACAACAACCGGGACCCCGAGGCCCTGCTGCAGCTGCCGGAGCGGGATGGGGCTCTCGTCCAACGGGTGCTGCCCGAAAGCCCGGCCGAAACGGCCGGCCTGCGCCGCGGCGACCTGGTGGTGGGCGTCGCTGACCAGCCCGTGCCCGATCCGGCCAGCCTGCTGGAGCGGGTTGAACACAGCACCGTGGGCCAGCCCCTGCCACTGACCGTGGTCCGCGGCCAGCGGGAACTCAACCTCACGATCAAGCCCGCGGCCTTGCCCCACTCCGGTTGAGCGCTGCTACGGTCACGGCCCGTTCAGGAGCAATGGATGTCGGATCTGCAGGATCGGATGAAGCAGGCGGTGGCCACCGCCGCCACCGAGCAGATCCGGAGCGGCATGGTGGTGGGGCTCGGCTCCGGTTCCACGGCGGCCCTGATGATTCAGGCCCTGGGAGCCAAGCTCAAAAGCGGTGAACTCACCGATGTGGTGGGAGTCACCACCTCCTTCCAGGGGGAGGTGCTGGCCGCCGAACTGGGCATCCCGCTCAAGAGCCTCAACGCGATCGAGCGCATTGATCTGGCCATCGACGGGGCCGATGAGGTGGACCCCTCCTTCCAGTTGATCAAGGGCGGTGGGGCCTGCCATGTGCAGGAGAAGCTGGTGGCGCGCCGCGCCCAGCGCTTTGTGGTGGTGGTGGATTCCACCAAGCTGGTGGACACCCTCAACCTCGGGTTCCTGCTGCCGGTGGAGGTGCTGCCCGGCGCCTGGCGGCAGGTTCAGGCCGAGCTCGCCGCCATGGGCGGGGATGCCCAGCTGCGCATGGCCGTTCGGAAGGCGGGCCCGGTGGTGACGGACCAGGGCAATCTCGTGCTGGATGTGAAATTTGCCGGTGGCATCGGCGATCCGGCGGGTCTGGAGGCGGCGATCAACAACCTGCCGGGCGTGCTCGAGAACGGCCTGTTCGTGAACATCACCGACCAGGTGCTGGTGGGCGAGATCGTGGATGGGCAGCCCCGGGTGCGGGATCTGGTCAAGCGCTGAGCCTCAGGCCCCAGCTCCGTTGCCGTCGTCGCCGCAGAGCTGCACGAGCACCTCGCGTTGGCGGGGGCCATCCAGCTCCACCAGCAGCACGGCCTGGTAGCGACCCAGGCCCAGGCGGCCGTCCACGACCGGCAGGGTGAGGTGGTTGCCCAGCTTCAGGGCGATCAGGTGGGCATGGGCGTTGCGCGGCTCATCGGCGGGAATGCCCGGCCGCAGGTGCAGGTCGTTGTGGGCGTAGGCCCGGTCGGGGGGCGTCAGGGCCAGGAAGTGCCGCGCGATGTCGCCCAGCAACCGTTCCTCCGCTTCGTTCACCACCAGGGCGGTGGTGGTGTGCTGGCCGGCGGCCACCAGCAGACCGTTGCGGATCCCGGTGCCATCCACGAAGGCCTGCAGCTCGGCACTGATGTCGTCGCAGCTGATGTTGGCCGTGGTGGTGCGCTCCAGCCGGGTGGAGTGAAACGTCACCATGGCGAGGCAACCTCCCCCATCTCAGGTCAGCCGCCGCCGCACCGATTCGGCATGGCTGTGCAGGCCCTCGCTTTCCGCCAAGGTGATCACCGCCGCTCCCGTGGCTTCCAGGGCCGCCTGGTTGAACTGGATCAGGCTCGTGTGACGCAGGAAGGTCTCCACACTCAGGGCCCCGGCAAACCGCGCCGTCCCGGAGGTGGGCAGGGTGTGGTTGGGACCGGCGAGGTAGTCACCCACGGCCTCGGGTGAGTAGGGGCCCAGGAAAATGGCGCCGGCATGCTGGATCTGCTCGGCCAGGCTCTCCGGGTCCTCCACCAGTAGCTCCAGGTGTTCGGGCGCGAAGCAGTCGCTGAGGCGCGCCGCCTGGCTGAGGCTCTCGCACACCACGATCAGGCCCCAGTCGTTGAGGGCGGTGCGGGTGATCTCGGCCCTGGGGTGGCCCTGCAGCTGGGCCTCCAGGGCCGCCGGCACCGCTGCCGCCAGCGCCTCACTGGTGGTGAGCAGGATCGCGGCGGCCAAGGGATCGTGCTCGGCCTGGGCCAGCAGGTCGGCGGCCACCTGGTCGGCCCGGGCCGTGTGGTCGGCGATCACCAGCACTTCGCTGGGGCCGGCGAGCGAATCGATCGCCACCCGGCCATACACCGCCTTCTTGGCCAGGGTCACGTAGAGGTTGCCCGGACCGCTGATCACATCCACCGCCGGAATGGTTTCGGTGCCGTAGGCCAGGGCACCGATCGCCTGGGCGCCGCCGACGCGATACACCTCCTCCACCCCGGCCAGGTGGGCCGCCGCCAGCACGGTGGCATTCGGTTCGCCGCTGGGCCCGGGCGGGGTAACCATCACCAGCCGTTCCACGCCGGCCACCCGCGCCGGCACGGCGTTCATCAACACTGTGCTGGGGTAGGAAGCTCGGCCCCCGGGCACGTACAGGCCCGCCCGCTCCACGGGCCGCCAGCGGCGGCCGAGCCGCTCCCCATGGGGGCCGGTCACGGCCAGGTCGGCGGGGCGCTGCTGCTCGTGGAAGGCCAGGATCCGTTGATGGGCCAGGCGCAGGGCCTCCTGCAGCGCCGGAGCCGTGGCCTCCCAGGCGGCAGCCAGGCGTTCGGGAGGAATGCGCAGGGGGTCTGGCCGGACCCCGTCGAACCGTTCGGTGAGCTCCAGCAGGGCCTGATCGCCCTGCTCCTGCACCTGGCTCAGGATCGCCTCAACCCGGGCCGTCTCCTCCTTCATCCGGCCGCCACTGGTGCGCCCGGCGATGGCGGCCAGGCGTTCGGCTCCAGCACTGTGATCCCGCAGGCTGGCGATCGACAGAACGGGGGACGACGCGACCACGGGTCAGCACGCTGGCGGGGAGCGTCAAGCTACGGCGCCGCTGGGTCATGGCGCCGCCAGGACAGGGTGGAAGGCCTGAAGGTAGGATTCTCGACTGCCGAACCAGCGTCCGTCCGCCTGTGGCCAATAACAAGTCGTCGAAGAAGCGCATTGATGTTGCTGAGCGCAATCGCCTCCGCAACCGCACCTACAAGTCTGCGCTGCGCACCCTGATGAAGCGCTGCTTCACCGCTTGCACCGCCTATGGCCAGCAGCCGGGTGAGGGCGCCAAGACGGCCGTTCAGGACTCCATGAATGCCGCCTTCAGCAAGATCGACAAGGCCGTCAAGGTGGGTGTGCTGCACCGCAACACCGGCGCCAATCAGAAATCTCGCCTCAGCGCGGCCGTCAAGAAGGTGATTGAACCCGCCGCTGCGGCCAAGGCCTGATTCCCGCTTCCAGCCCCATGGCCGTGCCCCCGGCGCTGGTGGACAGCCACTGCCACATCGTCTTCCGCAACTTCGACGACGACCTGGAGGAGGTGTCCCAGCGCTGGCGTGAGGCGGGCGTTCAAGCCTTGGTCCACGCCTGTGTGGAGCCCGCAGAAATCCCGGCCATCCGGGCCCTGGCCGACCGGTTCCCCGAACTGCGCTATTCCGTCGGGGTCCATCCCCTGGATACCCAGCACTGGCGGGACGACACCGCCGCGGTGTTGCGCCAGGCCGCCCAGGACGATGCCCGGGTCGTGGCGATCGGCGAGCTGGGCCTCGACCTGTTCCGCGAGACCAACCTCGAGCACCAATTGGCCATGCTCGAACCCCAGCTCGACCTGGCGGTGGAGCTGGATCTGCCGGTGATCGTGCACTGCCGCGACGCGGCCGATCCCATGCTCACCCTGCTGCGGCAGCGGGCCGAGCGGGGCGCGTGTCCGGCTGGCGTGATGCACTGCTGGGGTGGCACGCCTGAGGAAATGGCCGCCTTTCTCGAGCTGGGCTTCTACATCAGCTTCAGCGGCACCGTCACCTTCCCCAAGGCCGAGGCCACCCATGCCTGTGCCCGGCAGGTGCCGGCGGATCGCTACCTGGTGGAAACCGACTGCCCCTTCCTGGCACCCGTGCCCCGCCGGGGCAAGCGCAACGAACCGGCCTTCGTGGCATCGGTGGCGGCGAGGGTGGCCGAGCTGCGTGGGGAAACGCTCACGGAGGTGGCCCATACCAGCACTTCCAATGCCGCTCGCCTGTTCTCCCTGCCACTTCACAATGTATGATGTTTCATTGGCCTGGAAGCGGAAGCGCTCCTTGTTGTCGACGCCTGCAGTCTTGAAGCAACCCCGTTAAGCAAGCCCCCATGGGCGGCCGTTCCCCATCCGGGGGGCGGCCGTTCGTGTGGGCGGCCGCGGGTCGCTCAGTCAGCGGCGGCGCCCAACCTGGGATGCCCCACCAGCCAGTTCTCTCCCACCCGTTCCTGCAGGTTCACCGCATGAGCAGCGCGATCCAGGTCGCTAAGACCGCTACTTACCTCCCCGATCTGGTGGAGGTGCAGCGCGCCAGCTTCAAATGGTTCCTGGAGAAGGGCCTGATCGAGGAGCTCGAGAGCTTCTCCCCGATCACCGACTACACCGGCAAGCTCGAACTGCACTTCATCGGTAGCGAGTACCGGCTGAAGCGTCCCCGCCACGATGTGGAAGAGGCGAAGCGCCGCGATGCGACCTTCGCGTCCCAGATGTATGTCACCTGCCGTCTGGTCAACAAGGAGACCGGCGAGATCAAGGAGCAGGAGGTGTTCATCGGCGAACTGCCCCTGATGACCGAGCGCGGCACCTTCATCATCAACGGTGCGGAGCGCGTGATCGTCAACCAGATCGTGCGGTCGCCCGGGGTCTACTTCAAGGACGAGCAGGACAAGAACGGCCGGAAGACCTTCAACGCCAGCCTGATTCCCAACCGGGGCGCCTGGCTGAAGTTTGAAACCGACAAGAACGACCTGCTGCACGTGCGGGTCGACAAAACCCGCAAGATCAATGCCCACGTGTTGATGCGGGCCATCGGCCTGTCGGACAACGACGTGCTCGACAAGCTGCGGCACCCCGAGTACTACCAGAAGTCGATCGAGGCGGCGAACGACGAGGGCATTTCCTCGGAAGATCAGGCCCTGCTCGAGCTCTACAAGAAGCTGCGTCCTGGTGAACCCCCCTCGGTGAGCGGCGGCCAGACCCTGCTGCACAG
>JBIIQK010000001.1:0-26562 GCA_044342135.1 Cyanobium sp. | reverse complement strand
TGCTGTGGCCCGTGCGCAGCTGCGCCAATGGTCTGGGCCTGGCTTGGTGGGCACGGGTGGAGACCCGTTCTCCTGATGCGGTCTACTGGTTTGGTCCGTTCGTGCGTCGTCGCACGCTTGAAACCCACCTGCCTGCGTTCCTGGCAGACATCCAGTCCGAATCCCCTGGATCCTTGGAGCACCACGTGTTGCGCACCCGCAGGGGCGAACCGCTCACCGAGTTCAGCGGATGAGGGTCGGCTGATAGCGTCCAGACCAACTGGCAATCGGGTGGATGGGGATCGCCGAATGGCGTGAGCAACTGACCAGGGGCGAGGTGTCGGCCCGGGAGCTCACGGATCACCACCTGGCCCGCATTGCGGCCGTGGATTCCACTGTCCACGCCTTTCTGGAGGTCACGGCGGAGCGGGCCCGCTCCGATGCCGATCGCATCGACGCCCAGCGGGCGGCCGGCGAAGCCCTGCCTCCCCTGGCGGGCATTCCGCTGGCCATCAAGGACAACCTCTGCACCAAGGGGGTGGCCACCACCTGCTCCAGCCGGATGCTCGAGCACTTTGTGCCTCCCTACGAAAGCACCGTCACCGAGCGCCTCTGGCAGGCCGGCGGGGTGCTGCTCGGCAAGACCAATCTCGACGAGTTCGCCATGGGCAGCTCGACCGAGACCTCAGCCTTTGGCCCCAGCCGCAACCCCTGGAACCCCGAGACAGTTCCCGGTGGCAGCTCCGGTGGCAGTGCGGCCGCCGTGGCCGCCGGCGAGTGCCTGGCTTCCCTCGGGTCCGACACGGGCGGCTCGATCCGCCAGCCCGCATCCTTCTGCGGTGTGGTCGGTCTGAAGCCCACCTACGGCCGCGTCAGCCGCTACGGCCTGGTGGCCTTCGCCAGCTCCCTCGACCAGGTGGGCCCCTTCACCACCAGCGTGGCCGACGCGGCCGAAGTGCTCCAGGTGATCGCCGGAGCCGACCCCCGCGATGCCACCTGCCTGAAAGCCCCGGTGCCCGACTACCGCGCCGCCCTGCAGCAGCCGGTGGCCGGGCTGCGGGTGGGCATTGTGCGCGAGTGCTTCGAGGCGGAGGGACTGGATCCCCAGGTGAAGGCCTCGGTGATGGCGGCCGCAGCCCAGCTGGAGGCCCTGGGCTGTGAGCTGGTAGACGTGAGCTGCCCCCGGTTCAACGACGGCATCGCCACCTATTACGTGATTGCCCCATCGGAGGCCTCGGCCAACTTGGCCCGTTACGACGGTGTCAAATACGGCTACCGCTCACCGGATGCGGCCAGCCTGGCCGAGATGACCGCCCGTAGCCGGGCGGAAGGCTTTGGCGATGAGGTGCAGCGCCGCATCCTGATCGGCACCTACGCCCTCTCCGCTGGCTATGTGGATGCCTACTACAAGAAAGCCCAGCAGGTGCGCACCCTGATCCGGCGGGACTTCGACCGGGCCTTTGGGGCGGTGGATGTGCTGCTCACCCCCACCTCGCCCACCACCGCATTCGGTTTTGGGGCCCATGCGGAGGATCCCCTTGCCATGTACCTGGCCGACCTGCTCACCATTCCCGCCAACATGGCCGGTCTGCCGGCGATCAGCCTTCCCTGCGGCTTCGACCTGCAGGGTCTGCCCATCGGTCTGCAGCTGATCACGGGCGTGCTGGAGGAACCCCGCCTGCTCCAGGTGGCCCATCACTACGAGCAAGCGGCCCGGGTGATGCAGGGGCGTCCCGCCGCCGATCTGGTTCCCTAGGCGAGCTCCAGATCTGGTGCCAGTTCTGGGCTTCCTGCGGCCCAGAACACCGGATCTTGCGTGGTCGCCTAGCCTTGGGCTGCTTCTGGCGCCAGCTGGCCGTTCCTGTCTTTGGCTTTCGTTCCCCTCCACAACCACAGCGACTACAGCCTCCTGGATGGGGCCAGTCAGCTGCCGGCCATGGTGGAGCGGGCGGTCGAGCTCGGCATGCCAGCTCTGGCCCTCACCGACCACGGGGTCATGTATGGCGCCATTGAGTTGCTGAAGCTCTGCACCAAGGCAGGGATCAAGCCGATCATCGGCAACGAGATGTATGTCATCAATGGCTCCATTGATGATCCCCAGCAGAAAAAAGAGAAGCGCTACCACCTCGTGGTGCTGGCCAAAAATGCCGTGGGCTATCGCAATTTGGTGAAGCTCACCAGCATCAGCCACCTCCGGGGTATGCGCGGTCGGGGCATCTTTTCCCGCGCCTGCATCGACAAGCAGCTGCTGGCCCAGTACAGCGAAGGACTGATCGTGGCCACCGCCTGTCTGGGGGGTGAGATTCCCCAGGCGATCCTGCGGGGCCGTCCCGAGGTGGCCCGGGAGGTAGCCCGCTGGTATCAGCAGACCTTCGGCGACGACTTCTACCTGGAGATCCAGGACCATGGCGGCATTGAAGATCGCATCGTCAACACGGAGATCGCCCGCATCGGCGCGGAGCTGGGCATTGAGCTGATCGCCACCAACGACGCCCACTACCTCAGTGCCAACGATGTGGAGGCCCACGATGCCCTGCTGTGTGTGCTCACCGGCAAGCTGATCAGCGATGAGAAACGGCTGCGTTACACAGGCACCGAATACATCAAGGGCGAAGCGGAGATGCTGGCCCTGTTTGGCGATCACCTGCCCCAGGAGGTGATTGCACGGGCTGTGGCCAACACGGCCCGGGTGGCGGAGAAGGTTGAGGTCTACGACATCCTGGGGCGCTACCAGATGCCCCGCTTCCCGATTCCCGAGGGCCACACCCCGGTGAGCTATCTCACCGAGGTGACCGAGCTGGGCCTGCGGGACCGCCTGCACCTGGACAGCGCTGTGCCGTTTGAGCCCGAGTACGGCGAGCGTCTGGCGTTTGAGCTTCAGGTGATGGAGCAGATGGGCTTCCCCACCTACTTCCTGGTGGTGTGGGACTACATCCGTTTTGCCCGGGAGAACGGCATCCCCGTGGGGCCGGGGCGGGGATCGGCGGCGGGGTCGTTGGTGGCCTACGCCCTGGGCATCACCAACATCGACCCAGTGACCAATGGCCTGCTGTTTGAGCGGTTTCTCAACCCGGAGCGCAAGTCGATGCCGGATATTGACACCGACTTCTGCATCGAGCGCCGTGGCGAGGTGATCGACTACGTCACCCAGCGCTATGGCGAAGAGAAGGTGGCCCAGATCATCACCTTCAACCGCATGACCTCGAAGGCCGTGCTCAAGGATGTGGCTCGGGTGCTCGACATTCCCTATGGCGATGCCGATCGGCTGGCCAAGCTGATCCCCGTGGTGCGGGGTAAACCCGCCAAGCTCAAGGAGATGATCGGTGCGGAGTCGCCGGCTCCGGAGTTTCGCGAAAAATATGAGAAGGACCCAGTGGTCCAGCGCTGGGTGGACATGGCCATGCGCATCGAGGGCACCAACAAGACCTTCGGGGTGCATGCGGCTGGCGTGGTGATTGCGGCTGATCCGCTCGACGAGTTGGTGCCGTTGCAGCGCAACAACGATGGTCAGGTGATCACCCAGTACTTCATGGAAGACGTGGAGTCGATGGGGCTCCTGAAGATGGACTTCCTGGGTCTGAAAAACCTCACCATGATCGACAAGACGGTCGATCTGGTGGAGCAGAGCAGCGGCGTGAGAGTGGATCCCGACGATCTTCCCCTCAACGACGAAGGCACCTATGCCCTGCTCGCTCGCGGTGATCTTGAGGGAATTTTCCAGCTGGAATCCAGTGGGATGCGCCAGATCGTGCGCGACCTCAAACCCTCATCGCTGGAGGATATTTCCTCCATTTTGGCCCTTTATCGGCCAGGCCCCTTGGATGCGGGCCTGATTCCCAAGTTCATCAACCGCAAGCACGGTCGCGAAGCGATTGATGTTGCCCACGAAAAGCTGGAGCCGATTCTCAAGGAGACCTACGGAATCATGGTCTACCAGGAGCAGATCATGAAAATTGCCCAGGATCTGGCTGGCTACTCCCTGGGGGAGGCCGATCTGCTGCGCCGGGCGATGGGCAAGAAGAAGAAAAGTGAGATGGAGAAGCACCAGAGCATCTTCGTCAGTGGTGCCACCGAGAGGGGGGTGGATCCACGGGTCGCGGAAGCCCTGTTCGAACAGATGGTGTTATTCGCTGAATACTGCTTCAACAAGAGCCATTCCACCGCCTACGGCGCGGTGACGTACCAAACCGCCTATCTCAAGGCCCACTATCCGGTGGCCTACATGGCGGCGCTGCTCACCGTGAATGCTGGCGACAGCGCCAAGGTGCAGCGCTACATCGCCAATTGCAATGCGATGGGCATTGAGGTGATGCCTCCCGATGTGAATGCCTCCGGCATCGACTTCACACCCGTGGGCGATCGCATTCTCTTCGGGCTCTCGGCCGTTCGCAATCTGGGGGATGGGGCGATCCGTCAGTTGATTGAGTGCCGCCTGGCCGATGGTCCGTTTGCCAGCCTGGCGGAGCTCTGTGATCGCATCCCCGGCCAGCAGCTCAATCGCCGGGCCATGGAGGCCCTGATCCATTCCGGTGCCCTCGATGCCCTCGAGCCGCGGGCCAACCGTGCCCAGTTGATGGCCGACCTCGATCTGGTGATCGATTGGGCCAGTTCCCGGGCCAAGGACCGGGCCAGCGGCCAGGGCAACCTCTTCGATCTCTTCGCCGGCGCGGCCGACAGCGATCCCGCGGTGCCCGCGGCGGCAGATCTGACCACGGCCCCCAAGGCCGCAGCGGTGCCCGACTATCCGCCTACCGAAAAACTGCGGTTGGAGAAGGAGCTGGTGGGTTTCTACCTCTCCGACCACCCCCTCAAGCAGTTGGCCCGGCAGGTGAAGCTGCTCTCGCCGGTTGCCCTCGGCAATCTCGAGGAGATGGCGGACAAGGCCAAGGTGAGTGCGGTGGTGATGGTGCCCGAACTGCGTCAGGTCACCACCCGCAAGGGCGATCGGATGGCCGTGTTGCAGCTGGAGGATCTCACCGGCAGCTGTGAGGCCGTGGTGTTCCCCAAGAGCTACGCACGCCTCGCTGACCACCTGATGGTGGACGCCCGCCTGCTGGTCTGGGCGTCGGTGGACCGTCGTGACGATCGGGTGCAGCTGATTGTGGATGACTGCCGATCCATCGATGATCTGCAGCTGCTGATGGTGGATCTCCCGGCCGAGCAGGCTGCCGACATCGCCATCCAGCACAGGTTGCGGGAGTGTCTGCACCGGCACAAGCCTCCCCAGGAGGAAGCTGGCCTGCGGGTGCCGGTGGTGGCTCTGGTGCACCAAGCGGACCAGACCCGCTTTGTTCGGCTCGGACCCCAGTTCTGCGTGGGGGACGTGGGCGCCGCCCTCGACACCCTGACCGCAGCCGATTTTCAGGCCCGGATCAGTTCTCCTCTGTTGGCCGCCTGATCAGGACTGGGGGCCATTGCCGCCATTGCGCATGCTCTTGATCGAGCTGCGCAGGCGGCTGATGTTCACACCGATCTGCTCAGTGCCGAGCAGGCTTCCGGGCTGGTCTTCCCAGCTGGCGGAGAGGACGCCGAAACTCAGGCCCAACACGCCCAGAAAGAAGCAGGCACCCGATGCCGCCAGGGTGACTCCGGTGGGAACGTCGACGATCTGTCGGCTCACCAGGAGGTAGCTGCCCACAAAGACAGCCATGCCCATCACGGTGGGGATTCCGGTGCCAATGGCGATGCGCCGGGCCATGCGATTGGCCACGGCATCAGGAATCACCTGCTGTCCGGTGCTGCGCTGTTTGCCGGATGGTCGTGCCGGTTGTCCCGGTGCCTTGCGTTTGGCCTTGCCGGCTGGGGCACGGCCCTGAATCCCCTTGCCGGCCATGGACCTCCGATCAGCCGCGGATGCCGAGCTTGGCAATCAGGGCGCTGTAGCGCTCTTTGCTGATGCCGTTGAGATAGCCAAGCAGGCGCTTGCGGCGGCCGATCATCTTCAGCAGACCCTGCCGGGAGGAGAAGTCGTGCTTGTTCTTCTGGAGATGGCCCGTCAGCTGGCTGATCCGCTCACTGAGCATGGCCACCTGCACTTCCACGGAGCCGGTGTCGGTGCCGTGGGTCTGGTGACCGTTGATCAGTTCCTGCTTTTTGGTGGTGGTGAGCGGCATGGGCTGGGGAGTGAAGCGCAGGCTGGGCCCGGGCTGGGGACCTACGGTGCAAGCGACCACCATACCGCCCAGTGGTCAGGCCCGACTCTGATTCAGGCCACCTGGCGGGACAGCCAGCGCAGGCACTCTCGGATCCAGTCGTCTGCTGGGGCTCCAGCCGCCATGGTCCCCCCGGCCACGGCCCTCAGGGCCCGGTGAATTTCCAGGGCTTCGTAGCCCAGGGCCGCCAGGGTGAGGTGCACCTCATCGCGGCCTGAGGCCGGGAGCAGGGAGAGATCTGCGAGTGGGTCTGACGCCTCCTGATCCTCCAACTGACCGAGAAACCGCTGTTGCAGCCGGGTGCGCAATTCCACCGCCAGCCGCTCGGCGGTGCGCTTGCCCACCCCAGGGGCCTGGCAGAGGCGGCGCAGATCGGCCTGCACGATCGCTTGCACCAATTCCCCCGGGTCCATCGCACCGAGCAGGCCCAGGCCCATCTGGGGCCCCACTCCCGTGACGGCGACCAATTCGCGGAACAGGTCCCGCTCGTGGCGTTCGCCAAACCCGTAGAGCAACCAGGCGTCGTCGCGGATGGCGTGGTGGATGTGCAGGCTCAGGGCACTGCCCTCACCGGGCAGCTGCTGCCATTGCCGCTGGGTCACCTGTACGTCGTAGCCCACCCCCTGGCAGACCAGCATCAGGCCGAAGCGTTTGTCCTGCTGCCAGGGGTGGGTGAGTTGCCCTTGCAGCCAGCCGATCATGGGAGCAGTAAACGGTTCCCCATCGTGCCCGCCCTGCCCAGCGATGCCCAGCCCAAATCGCCCCCAATCCGGACTGGCTGCTGGTGGCGCCGGCTGTTCAGCTGGCTGCTGCCCCTGGTGTTGGTGGTACCTCTCGCGCTGACGGGCTGCAGCGGCATCGCTCAGCCGCCGCGCTCGGTGCTGTTGCAGGCCCTGGAGCTCCAGATCCAGCTGACCCAGGGTTCCATCGCCGAGGCCCTCGCCCTGGAGACCGGTGGGACCCCTGAGGTCAGCCGGGTGCGGGTGTCTCAGCAGGAGTCGGTGCGCATCGGCGAGGCGAAGGGCCTGCGGGTGGTGGGGCAGTTCGATTGGCGGCTGGCCGGCGATGCCATCCGGGTCGACAGCCCCTTTGATCTCTACCTGGAGCGGGGGGAACGGGGCCAGAGCTGGCGCCTGGCCCGACCCCGTGGAGATGCCACCGCCAGCTCCGGAGTGCAGGCCTGGATTACGGATCCCTTGCCCCTCAAAGGCTGATCCACGTTCAAGGGGCCGGCGGTGCCCCCCACTGCACGTCGCAGCTGTACAGGGTGCTACCATCCACCAGGGTTTCGGTGCAGTTGCTCGAGGTGATCACCTCCCCGGGCAGCATCCCCAAGGTGGCACTGCGGATCGCGTCCGCCTGGCTCACGCTGGATTGCCCTAAGGCGCCGCCTGCCCGGCAGGGCAGCGAGAGGAGCCCCGACATGGCCGCTAACAGCACGGGCAGCAGAAGGGTGTGGTGCATGGAATCGCTGCGGAGGGGACGTTGAGCGCGTTCTAGGCCCGATGCCCATGGCAGGCCAGGTTGGCCGCGAACCGCAAGACTCCCCCCATGGAGACCCCCGCGCCCCCCTGGCTGCCTGACACCGTGGCCCGCACCTATCCGGGCTGGGTGCAACGCAAGGCCGTCACCCTGTGCAAGCGGGATCAGAAGCGCGGGGGAAACGGCAATGTGCAGGACTACCGCCTGGCCATTCACCAGGCCGTCCTGGCCTCAGACGGGCTCGATCACTGGACCGGCGAGCCCCTCGATTGGCATCTGATTGGCACCTATGACAACCGGGAGGCGGCCGCTGGAAAGGGCGAGCACAAGAAGCTGTACGCCTTGTTGCCCACGATTGACCACCGTTTCAACACGCCAACTCCCGACTTCGTCATCTGCGCCTGGCGCACCAACGACGCCAAGCACGACATGACGCCGGAGGAGCTGCTGGAGTTCTGCCGGCGGGTGGTGGCCCATGCCGAGCGGATCAGCGCGCCGGCTGACGGTGACTGAGGCTCACCAGGGTGGCGGCCAACACCAGGGCCGCCCCGGCGATCGTGGCTCCATCGATGGTCTCCCCGAACAACAGCCAGCCCCACCCTCCTGCGAACACCACCTGCACGTAGCTGATGGCCGTGGCCCGGGCCGCCGGCAGGGCGGTGAGGCTGCGGGTGAGGTACACCTGGCCTAACTGGGTGAACACCCCCACACCGATCAGCCACGCCAGCTCCCCAGGGGTCGGCAGCACGGGTTGGAGAGCCACCAGCGGCAGGCTCAGGGGCAGGGCCACGAGCGGGAAATAGAACACGATCACCAGGGGGTGCTCGCTCTGGCCCAGGGAGCGCACACTCACGTACGCCAGGGCCGTGAACAGGGCTCCTGCCACGGCGATCAGCACCGGCTGCCAGGCCAGGGCCAGGTTGCTGCCGGGCTGGGCCACCAGCAGCACCCCTGCCCAGCCGAGGGCCATGGCGGCCAGCACCCGCTTGCCGATGCGCTCCCCCAGCATCAGCCAGGCCAGCAGGGCGGTGAACGGGGGGTAGAGGTACTGCAGCACCGTGGCGGAGGCCAGGGGCAGGGCCGCCAGGGCGGCATACACACACAGCAGGGCGGCCGTGCCGATCACGCCACGCCATACCAGCAACCCCCGCCGATGGCCCCAGGGCGACACCCCGGCGCGGCGCAGCAGCCACCAGCTCAGGGCCACGCTGACAATCGCCCGGGCGAACACCACTTCCGCAGCCGGGATGCGCCCGCCCACCTGTTTCACACACACGCCCATCAGCGAGAAACTCAGGGCGCTGGCCACCATCCCCAGCACGGCTTGCCGGCCCCCGTCAGAATCAGGCGTCGCTTCAGTGCCCACCACCGCCCCCTAGTTCCTTGAGCCTGCCGCGTCTCCACCCCCGCACGATCGAGGCCGTCAAGGAACGGGCCGACATCGTCGATGTGGTGGGCGAGCACGTGGTGCTCAAGAAGAAGGGTCGGGAGTACGTCGGCATCTGTCCCTTCCACGACGACACGTCGCCGTCGATGACGGTGTCCCCGGCCAAGCAGTTCTACTACTGCTTCTCCTGCGGGGCGGGGGGCAATGCCATCAAGTTCCTGATGGAGCACCAGCGCCAGAGCTTCAGCGATGTGGTGCTGGAGCTGGCGCGCAAATACCAGCTGCCGATCGAAACCCTCGACGGCCCCCAGCAGGAACGCCTGCGCAAGCAGCTCTCCCGTCGCGAGCAGCTGCACCGGGTGCTCACCCTGGCGGCGGGTTGGTTCCGCAGCCAGCTCCGCTCCCCCGAGGGAGCTGCGGCCCTGGCCTACCTGCGTGACAGCCGCGGGCTGAGTGAGGCCACCCTCGAGGGCTTCGAGCTCGGTTTTGCCCCCGATCGCTGGGATGGCCTGCTCTCCCATTTGCAGCAGGTGGAGGGTCTGGGGCCCGAGCTTCTGGAGGCGGCCGGTCTGGTGGTGCCCCGCAAGGGTGGTGACGGCTTCTACGACCGGTTCCGCGGTCGGGTGATGGTGCCGATCAAGGACCGCCAGGGCCGGGTGATCGGCTTTGGCGGTCGCAGCCTCGATGGTGGTGAGCCCAAATATCTCAACTCCCCGGAGACGGAGGTGTTTGAGAAGGGCAAGCACCTCTTTGGGCTCGACAAGGCCAGCAATGCCATCCGCAAGGACGACCGGGCGGTGGTGGTGGAGGGCTATTTCGACGTGATTGCCCTCCATGCCGCCGGCATCACCAATGCCGTGGCGGCCCTGGGCACCGCCCTGAGCAGCCAGCAGATCACCCAGCTCTGCCGCTGCTGCGAGAGCCGGCGGTTAATCCTCAATTTCGACAGCGATGGCGCCGGGGTGCGTGCAGCCCAGCGCGCCATCGGCGAGGTAGAGCAGTTGGCCCTCCAAGGGCAGCTGGAACTGCGGGTGCTGCACCTGCCCGCTGGCAAGGATCCCGACGAGTTCCTCAAGCAGCACGGGGCCGGCGAGTATCGCTCCCTGCTCGACCAGGCCCCCCTCTGGCTCGATTGGCAGATGGAGCAGGTGCTGGAGGGTCGGGACCTGGCCCGCCCCGACCAGTTCCAGCAGGCGGTGACGGCCCTGGTGTCCCTGCTCGGCAAGTTGCCCCAGAGCGCGGTGCGCAGCCACTACCTGCAGCGGGTGGCCGAGCGGCTGAGCGGCGGCCAGGCCCGGCTGGCGATCCAGCTCGAAGACGACCTGCGCCAGCAGGTAAAGGGCCAGCGTTGGCACGGGCGTTCCCAGAAGTGGGAGCAGCCCGGGGAGGCGGGTTTGCGCGAGCGGGCTGAGGCGGAGCTGCTGCGGCTCTATCTCCATTGCCCCAGCCATCGCGCCGCCATTCGGGTGGAGCTGCGCCAGCGGGAGCTCGACGACTTCGCCCTGCAGCACCACCGCCTGCTCTGGGCAGCGATCAGTTCCCTGGAGGAGGACAACCTGGGCGTCGGTCGGCTGGAGGCGATCAACCGCGGCAGTGACCCCGGCCTCGAGCTGGGGGATCTCGACCTGCCCCGGCTGCTCGCCGACCTGCTGGTGGTGGAGCAGAGCGCCCTGCTGGGCCGGCTCACCCCCCTGCTGGAGCCGAGTGAGCTGCAGCGGATGGCCCTTAGCCAGCCCCTGCTCCAGTTGCGCGGCGCCACGGCCGCCCTGGAACGGCAGAAGAGTGTCAAGCGCTGCCGGCACCTGCTGGATGCCTGGGGCAGCCAACGGCTTGAAACCCTGGAGCGTTGCATCGCCCGGTTGCTGGACGAGGAACGCCAGGAGGCCCGGGCTACCGCCTCCGGGCTGGCCCCGGTGAGCGACATGGAAGCGCGGATCGAGGCCCTCTTCGCCGAGCTCAACGGCGATGCCCTGCGCTTTCAGGAGCTCTATTACAACGAGCGCAAGCATCTGGAGCATCTCGATTCCCAACGCCGCGCCGGCTATGGGGAGGTGATGGCCCAACCCGCCGCCTGAGGGCCCGGTCCGGTTCCCGCTCCACCCTGCTCTCCTGCCATCTCGCTCCGTCTATGCCGTTCCCGTCCTGTCAGCGCCTCTCCGTGTTCGCCCGTGGCCTGGCCCTGCTCTGCCTCCTGGCTCCTCCAGCGGTCCAGGCCCAGGGATGTCCCTGCGGCTGTGCCCAGCCCACCGTCGGCCAGATCGGTCCTGATGGTGCCTGCCAGTGTCCGTGTGAGGCCGTGCCCATTCCCGGCATCAACGCGGAAACGCTCTCTGGACCCCCCAAACCGCCGATGGCTGGTGGCCCACCCCCCACCTGGACCGTTGAGCCTGCCTTTGACGACGGGTTCGGCGGACCTTTCTGGGATGACTGGTGGTGATTGACGCGCCCTGGCTAGCTCACCAGAGCTGCAGCAGGTGGGGGAGCCAACCCACGCTGCGGAAGCCCTCGACCAGTTCGATGATCGCGGCAATCCAGACAAACCAGATGTCGCTCAGGATGTGGCGACGGAATAGCCGGGGGTTGCTGCTCCAGCTCGCCGGTTCGCTGTAGAGCCGGGGCTGGGGCCAGAAGCGGGGGACCCGCTGCCGGTAGGCCCGGTAGGCGTCACCGAACAGGTCTTCGAGGCGTCGTTCCTCGCGGGCCATGATCCCGGGGTAATACAGGCCGAAGATCAGCAGAAACAGCACCGGGTAGGTGATGGTTTCCGTGGCGAGTCCCACCCCCACCATCCCGATGCAACTGAACACGTAGAGGGGATTGCGACTGATCGAGTAGGGGCCCTCTGTCACCAGCTGGCCGTCCTTACGGCCGGAGATGAAGAACGAACACCAGATCCGCCCCGCCGCTCCGATGGCAGCCAGGCCCAACCCTGCGCTGTAGAGGAAGGTGGCCACGTCCTCGTGGTGCAGTTCCCAGCGGCTCTGGGTGAGAGCCACCACCACGAACACCAGCACGGCCACCCCTTTGGACAGTCCGGTGCGCTGCCGTTCCCACCAGGTTTTGTCCGTCAGGGGGGAGTGTGTGCTCATGGAAGATCCCGGGTGCTCGTGTTCTACTCCTCCTGAGAGAGAGCTCGATACGCTGCCTTCAGCTGGTGTTCCCCGGTCCGGTCCATGGTGTTTTTCGAGGCGTTCTGGCACGGTGAGGCCATCGGTGACGGGGGTGATCTCGCGGAAGCCCTGACGGCTTTCCGCGCCGTGCAATCCGAGGAGATCGGCTGGAGTGAGGCCTGTGCCGAACCATCGGCCCAGCCCCATCTGCGGCGCTATGCCTCCTTCGAGGCCTACCTCGACAATGCCGACGAACTCGAAACCATTCCGGTGACGGCCGCCATGATCGAGGCCGCCCTGCAGGAGTCCGCCTGAGCTCAGGCCTGCACCAGCGGGATGGCGTCCAGCTGGGTGGTGGCTGACCGTGACAGGCGCGAGCGCCGCATCCGCCAGGGCGTGTGCAGCCCGGCAGCGGCCCATTGCACGGTGCCGCTGCCATAGCGCTGGTTGAGAGCATCGATGGCGGCCATCAGGGCCTCACGACGGTGTTGTTGCTCCTGGGGTAGCGGCAGCAGCAGGTGGTGCTGCAGGGTCGTGGTGCTCTGCAGGGCCTGCAGCAGCACGCCGGCCTTCTGCAGGGGCTTGTGGGGCCGGAACAACTGCTCCACCAGGGGCAGGGCTGCCGCCAGCAGCACGGCCGTGTCGTTGCTGGCCAGCGGCAGGGTCACGGTGGCGCTGTTGCTGTAGAAGCTGGTGCCGTTGAAGGGGCTGCTGCGCACAAACACCGTGATGGCTCCGGCCCGTTGCCGTTGCCGCCGCACCTTCTCCGCCGCCCGGCTCAGGTAGGTGGCGATGGCCTCTTTCAGCTCCACTTGGGTGGTGATGGGCTGGCTGAAGCTGCGGCTCACGCAGGTTTCCCGCTTCGCGGCCGGCACCAGCTCGAGCGGCAGACAGGCCTGGCCGCGCAACTCCTGCTGCAGGCGCACGCCCACCACGCCGCAGCGACGCCGCAGTTCTCCGGTGGCCATGTCCCGCAGGGCGCGGGCATGGCTGATGCCCCGCAGCCGGCACCAGCGGGAGAGCTGGCGGCCGATGCCCCAGACCTCCTCAACGGCGATCGCTTCGAGGTAGGGATCAGGGTCGGGGATGCTGCCGATGTCGAAGACGCCGTTCCGTCCTGGGGTCGTCTTGGCGATTCGGTTGGCGAGCTTGGCCAGCACCTTGCTCGGACCGATGCCCACGGCCACCGGCAGACCGAGCTGGCACAGCACGTGGTGCCGCAGTTGCCGGCCCCAGTCGCTCAGGTCGCCGTTGCCGGCCGGCCGCCCCAATCGGCCAAAGGCCTCATCGATCGAGTAGATCTCCAGGGCTTCCACCCAGGGCTCCAGGGTGGCCATCAGCCGCTGGCTCATGTCGGCGTAGAGGCTGTAGTTGGAGCTGCGCACCACCACGCCCTGGCGCTCCAGATCCCGGCGCACCTGGAAGTAGGGCTGTCCCATGCGAATGCCGAGGGCTCGGGCCTCGGCGCTGCGCGACACGATGCAGCCGTCGTTGTTGGAGAGCACCACCAGCGGCCGGCCCAGCACGGCCGGATCCATGAGCGCTTCACAGGAGGCGTAAAAGTTGTTGCCATCGATCAGCACGATGGCGGGGTGGCTGGTGGCCCCTGGGCCGTGCCCCATGGCTGGCTCAGCGATGGGGCGGGGTGGCTGCCAGGGAGTGGATCACGTGGAGCGCCACTCCCCAGAGCCGATGGTCGTTGGAGCAGGCCAACTCCAGGGGTGGGTAGGCCGGATGGGCGGCCTCCAGACGCAGCCGTCCCCGATGCCGAACCAGCCGCTTGAGGGTGAAGCCCCCGTCGAGGTAGGCGACCACGATCTGGCCGACGCGGGGTTCCAGGCCCCGGTCGACGATCAGCAGGTCGCCGTGATGGATGCCGGCTCCCTGCATCGACTCGCCGCTCACCCGCAGCAAAATGGTGCTGGCACGGCAGCGGATCAGCTGCTCTTCAAGGCTGGTGGCAGCGGGCGCGAGGGAGCTGGAGCTGGGGTTGGGGCTAGAGCTGGGGGAGTCGGGAAGCGGGCTTGAAGCCAAGGGCGGGCCGCAGACCCCTCGAGGCTAGTTCAGGTGTACTGCTTTTGGCGGCCTGGTGGGGTCGGGCCTGGTTCTGGGAGTCGCCTGGCCCGGGGGCGTCTGGAGCGCTGTTGCGGGGATCGGAGCTGGTGAAGCGGCGGTACAGCCACAGCCCGAAAGCGGACCAGGCCACCGTCCAGCAGACAAAGGTGGTGAGGGTGCCGAGTTGACCCGATTCAAGGGAATACACGCCCGCCTGAATCAGCCCCGCGTCGATCAGGGAACCGCCGATGCCCCAGCCCAGCACCCAGCTGAACAGGAAGCCGATCGCCTGGAGATTGCCGGTCATGGGGGCGAGGTTAGGTGCTGGTTGAAGCGGTGGACGAATTGCGCCAGGGGCATCGGTCCGCAGCGGCGCTGCCAGCCCAGGCCTTGCGGATAGCGGCGCCAGCAGGAGAGGCGGTTGCCGCGTCGATTGAGGCAGATCAGGTAGCGGTAGAGGGCGCCGGTGGTGGTTGGCGGAGCGTCAGCAGCGGGCAACAGCCGTAGCGGTTCAAACACAGCGGCCAGCTCCCACCAGCTGCGGGGTGGCTGCCCACTGGCCCGCAGCGGCGAGCCGAGCAGGCTGGCGAGGTGCTGGGGAAAGCCGGCATCGGGGAGCCACCAGTGGCCCTGGCGGCATTGCTGGGTATCGAGCAGGGAGATCACGGCGCCGCAGGCCATGGGCAGGGAAGGGGAGGGCCCTTCTCCAGTGCCCGGCCTGTCCCACTCCCCTCTGCCGCGCGATCAGCCGACCGTCGCCATGTGGCGCATCAGGTCGATGCACTTGCAGCTGTAGCCCCACTCGTTGTCGTACCAGGCCACCAGCTTCACGAAGGTGTCGGTGAGGGCGATGCCGGCACCGGCATCAAACACCGAGGTGCAGCTCTCGCCCAGGAAGTCGGTGCTGACGACCTCGTCCTCGGTGTAACCCAGGATGCCGGCCATGGGGCCTTCCGAGGCGGCCTTCATGGCGGCCTTGATCTGGTCGTAGCTGGCGGGCCGGGCCAGGTTCACGGTGAGGTCCACCACCGACACATCGGGCGTGGGCACGCGGAAGGCCATGCCGGTGAGCTTGCCGTTGAGCTCGGGGATCACCCGGCCCACGGCCTTGGCGGCACCGGTGGAGCTGGGGATGATGTTCTGGGCCGCACCGCGGCCGCCGCGCCAGTCCTTCACCGAGGGGCCGTCCACCGTCTTCTGGGTGGCGGTGGTGGCATGCACCGTCGTCATCAGGCCGTTGACGATGCCGAAGTTGTCGTGCAACACCTTGGCTACCGGCGCCAGACAGTTGGTGGTGCAGCTGGCGTTGGACACCACGTCCTGACCGGCGTAGGTGCTGTGGTTCACGCCCATCACGAAGATCGGCGTGTCGTCCTTGGAGGGAGCACTCATCACCACGCGCTTGGCGCCAGCATTGATGTGGGCGCGGGCGGCTGCATCGGTGAGAAAGAAACCGGTGCTCTCCAGCACGTAGTCGGCCCCCACGGCGCCCCAGTTGAGGTTGTTGGGATCCCGTTCGGCGGTGATGCGGATCGCCTGGCCGTTCACCACCAGCTGGCCGTTCTCCACCCGCACCTCGCCCTGGAAGCGGCCATGGGTGGAGTCGTAGCGGAGCATGTAGGCCAGGTACTCCACATCGATCAGGTCGTTGATGCCCACGACCTGCACATCCGGCAGGGCCATGGCACGGCGGAAGGCCAGACGGCCGATGCGGCCAAAGCCGTTAATGCCGATGCGGATGGTCATCGTGGCGCTCCTGAAACCCTGAGTCGATGGACTAGGGCCACCTTACGGGGCGCGCTTCAGCCCAGGGCCTGCTTCAGGGATGCCAGTCCGAACACCAGGAAGAGGCCGCCACTGAGGCGATACAGGAGCCGCTCATTGACCCGCTGGCCGATCCACTTGCCGGCACCCACCGCCAGCCAGGTGACCAGGGCATGCCCCAGCAAGGTGCCCGTCAACAGTCCGGCAAAACTGAACACCTGGGCTGGTGCGGTGGCCATGAAGATCGTGGTGAATTGGGTTCGGTCCCCCAGTTCCGCCACAAACACCAGGGCGAAGGCCTCCCAGATCACGGCCCAGGCGGTGGTGAGGGGGGTGCTGGATTCCGCCGCATTGATGGCCTCCTCGGCTTCCTCCGCTTCCTCCTCGGCCGCATCCGCCGTCATGCCCTGGGCATCGATCAGCAGCTTGAGGCCAAAACCCAGAAACAGTGCCGCCGCCAGCCAGGGCACCACGGACTGGGGCAGCAATTCCCGCAGGCCGTAGCCCAGGGCCAGGGAGATCAGGGTGACCGCCGTGAGCGCGGCAAACGCCCCCAGGAACACCCAGCGGGCCCGGTGGCGCACCGCCAGGATCAACGCCATGAAGAAGGTTTTGTCGCCCAGCTCCGCCAGGGTGATGGCGGTGAGGCTGGAGCCGAAGGCGGCCAGGCTGGGGTCGCTGGAGAGGGGAACGGGCATTCCTTATGCCTACCTCAGCGGCGGTGCAGACGTCATGAAAACCACGCATCCCTGAGCAGGTTTAGGCATCTTCGTCGTCTTCCAGGAGCAGTTGCTGAAATGCGGTGTAGAGGTCGCCGTGCTCAGCCGCCGTCCGGGCATCAGCGCGACCCACGGTGTTGGCCCCGGTGGGTCTGCTCCGTCCCTTGGAGGGGAGAAGCGAGAGGGTGGCGCGTGCTGCTTCCGGGGAGGAAGCCTGGCGGCGGGCCTCCAGCTGCCGCAGCCGTTCCATCAGGTGGGGCGGCACCGTGCCATCTGGGCTCACCTGCATCAGTTCGCGGAACAGGGTCTCCGGGTTCTCTTCGACTTCGACCCGGTGGCGTTTCTCCGTGGCTGGGGTGGTGGCCTGCTGGGGCGGGGTCGGAGTGGGCAGAGGTTGGGGAAGGCGGCGGCCCAGGGCCTCAAGGCGTTCGCGGCTGCGGGCGTCGAAGCTCATGACGGGTGGGGTCAGCTGCAGCCCAGGGTGGAACGGGTGTCGCGGCCGGTGACGGGGTTGGTGCCGCTGGCCACGCCGCAGAGAGTTTTGAGGGCATCACCCCGCAGGGGCACGTTGGTGAAGTCGGCACCCTCGATCACCACGTTGGTGAACTTGGTGTTGAAGGCAAAGGCGTCTTCCAACACCGCATTGGTGAGGTTCGTGCCATCGAAGATGGCCGAATCCAGCGTGGCCTCCCGCAGGTTGGTGTTGCTGAGATCGGCGTCCTGGAGTTTGGCGCCAAAAAGACTGGCCCCCTGCAGATCGGAGCCGGCGAAGCTGGCATCCCGCAGGTTGGTGAGGTTGAAGGTGGCGCCCCGCAGATCCTGATCATGGAAATCAGCACCGATCAGCACCTGCTTGGCCACATCCATCGCGGCCAGGGCTGGGGCGACCGGTGCGATCCAGCTCAGGGTCAGAGCCAGCAGCAGCGCTGACACCAGGCGGGCGAAACGGCGCGGAGCCCAACCGGGCGTGGACGGCGGGTGCATGGCGGCGGGGAAGGTTCGGCAAGCCTAGGGATGTCCTTCGCGCCGGCTGGGGCGGGGTGGGTGGGAACCCTGAACCGCCTCCAGGGTCCGTTCCATGCCGCGCACCGCCGCACGCCGCCAAGGGGACTGGGCAGAGCAGCGGGTGCTGCGGCTGCTGCGGGCAAGGGGTTGGCGACTGCTGTCCCACCAGTGGGTGTGTCGCTGGGGCGAACTGGATCTGGTGCTGGAAAAGTCGGGCCGGCTGCTGCTGGTGGAGGTGAAGGGCCGGCGCCGTCAGGGGCCCGATGGCTGGGGAGTGGCTGGTTTGCGGCGGCAGAAGCGGAGGCGCCTGGAGCAGGCCTGGACCTGCTGGCTCGCCGCCCATCCCCAGTGGGCCGAAAGTCCCGTGGAGTGGGTGTTCGCGCTGGTGCCCCTCGCCCCAACGACCGCTCCCGTGCGCTGGATCCGCTCCCAGGGGTGAAGGCCCTAGGGGGACGCTGGGGGAGCTGGGTCTGGGCTGGTGGTGCTGGCGGGTTGGAACTCGACCGTGCAGAGGTAGCGGATGTTGCCGATGCCCACCTCCACGTCCTGGCAGCGCTCGGCGGTCACGGTGGCTCCCGGTGGCAGTTGTTCGCGGGCCCGTTCCAGAGCGTTGCTCCGGTCCCAGATGGAAGACGCCGTAACGCTGCCCGCTCGGGCAGGGGCACTCAGCAACGGCAGCCCTACGGCCCCGAGGCTGGCCAGCAGGAGCAGGAGGGGACGGGAAACAGGCAAGGTGGAGGGACTGCGACGGCAACCATGAGTTTTGCTGCCCACCGCGCCCGCAAGCGCTTCGGCCAGCACTGGTTGGTGGATCAAACGGTGCTGGGCCGCATCGTGACGGCGGCCGAGCTGGACGGAGAGGACCGGGTGTTGGAGGTTGGCCCGGGGCGCGGCGCCTTGACAGAGCGGCTGTTGGCGTCCCCCGCGGCGGCGGTTCTGGCGGTGGAGCTGGACCGGGATCTGGTGGAGGGCCTGCAGGGTCGCTTCGGCGATCAACCCCGATTCAGCCTCACTTCGGGAGATGTGCTGGCGGTGGAGCTGCCCGCAGCCAACAAGGTGGTCGCCAACATCCCGTACAACATCACAGGCCCCCTGCTGGAACGGCTGGTGGGCCGGTTGGACCGTCCCGCCTCCCAGCCCTACGAGCGACTCGTGCTCCTGGTGCAGCGGGAGGTGGGGGAACGGATCCGATGCCAGCCCGGCAGCAGCGCCTATTCAGCCCTGAGCGTGCGCATGCAGCTGCTGGCCCACTGCCGGTCGGTCTGCCCGGTGCCACCCCGCTGCTTCCAACCGCCGCCGAAGGTGCACTCCGAAGTGATCGTGCTCGATCCATTGCCGCTGCCACAGCAGCTCGACCCCCAGGAGGCCCGCACGGTGGAGCACCTGTTGAAGCGCTGTTTTGCAGCCCGCCGCAAGATGCTGCGCAACACCCTGGCGGGGCTGCTACCTGAGGCTGAGTTGACCTCCCTCACACAGTCTGCCGGCATTGGCCTGCACCAGCGGCCCCAGGACATCCCCCCGGCGGGTTGGGTGGCCTTGGCCAACGGTTTGAATCAGGCGATGCGAGCAACGGACCCGATCCCCACCCCCACCGATGGCTGAGTTGTGCGTGCGGGCCCCCGCCAAAATCAACCTGCACCTGGAGGTGCTGGGCCTGCGTCCTGACGGCTTCCACGAGCTGGCGATGGTGATGCAGTCCATCGATCTGGCCGACACTCTGAGGATGCGCCCCTCGGCGGATGGCCGGATCAGGCTGCGCTGTGACCGGGGCGACCTGCCCACGGACGGCAGCAATCTGATCGTGCGAGCTGGTGAACTGCTGCGGGCCCGTTCGGGGTTTTCCGAGCTGGGCGCTGAGATCGAGCTCGAGAAACGCATACCCATCGGGGCCGGCTTGGCCGGTGGTTCCAGCAACGGGGCGGCGGCCCTGGTGGGTCTCAATGTGCTGTGGGGGCTGGGGATGACCCCCGAAGCCCTGCAGGCCATGGCGGCGGAGCTCGGATCCGACATGCCGTTCTGCCTCGACGGTGGCACCCAGCTCTGTTTCGGCAGGGGAGAGCGGCTGGAGCCCTTGCGGCCCGCTGAGCCCCTCGACCTGGCCGTGCTGTTGATCAAGAATCCCGAGGTGAGCGTCAGCACGCCCTGGGCCTATGGGCGCTGCAAGGCCATGCGGGGCGACTTTTACCTCGATGGGGAGCAGGACTTCGAGCAACGTCGCCAGGCATTGCGCCAGGGTCCCTTGTTGCAGGCCCTGGGCCAGGGTGCGGCCCTGCCCCCGTTGCGCAATGACCTGCAGGCTGTGGTGGAACCGGAGGTTGGCAGCGTGCAGGAGGGCCTGGCCCTGCTGCGCCAGGCGGAACGGCCGCTGGCTGTGGCCATGAGCGGATCGGGCCCGAGCCTGTTTGCCCTGTTTGCCAGCGTCGCCGAGGCCGAAGCGGCCCAGGTGCGCCTGGCGGCCCAACTGGAGGCGGCCGGTTTTGAGGCCTGGTGTTGTGGCTTCAGCCACCAGGGTGTCAGCCTGGAGCCGTGACCGATTCCGACCCCACGTCGAGCTCAGGCCTGGAGAAGCCAGCCCTGGACCTACCAGACCGCGACACAGCAGGCCTCGAGAACCCAACCGCCACCAGACCCCGAAAGGGTCCGCTGAGTTTTCTGTCCGGTTCCCTCACCGCCGGCCTGCTGGCCTGGCTGGCCCTGGGCCTGAGCCAGCGGCTTGTGGCCTACTACGCCCTGCATCCGCCCAGCTACGGCTCGGCGATTGCCCAGAGCATCGCCACCGCCCTCAAGACCCTGATCGTGGGCATGGCCTTCCTGGCCACCTTCAGCTTTGCCTTCATCGCCCTGGGCCTCGCGCTGGTGTTTGTGCGCAGCCTGGTGTCCGGCTCCGGATCAGCCCCTGCCGAGGCCGACAAAACCGCCTAGCTTCCTGTCACTGCCATCGGTTCATGACTCCCCACGACCTGGGTCTGCTGGTGACGCTGCTGCTCCCCGGCATGTTGCTTTCGGTGCTTCTGCTCTCCACCTTTGCGGCCGGCGGCTGACAGGTTTTCGTTGGGGGCGGCTGAGATAGGTTGGCCCGCATACGGTGCAAGCCCAGACGTGGCAGAAACCCTGCTGTTCAACGCCCTTCGTGAAGCCATCGATGAAGAGATGGCCCGCGATCCCCACGTCTGCGTGATGGGCGAGGACGTCGGCCAGTACGGCGGCTCCTACAAGGTGACCAAGGACCTCTACGAGAAGTACGGCGAACTGCGGGTGCTGGACACCCCGATCGCCGAAAACGCCTTCACCGGCATGGCCGTGGGCGCTGCCATGACGGGCCTGCGCCCGATCGTGGAGGGCATGAACATGGGCTTCCTGCTGCTCGCGTTCAACCAGATCTCCAACAACATGGGGATGCTGCGCTACACCAGTGGTGGCAACTTCACCATCCCCACCGTGGTGCGCGGTCCCGGCGGTGTGGGACGGCAGCTGGGAGCGGAGCACAGCCAGCGCCTCGAGGCCTATTTCCACGCCGTGCCGGGCATCAAGATCGTGGCGGTGAGCACCCCCACCAATGCCAAGGGCCTGATGAAGGCCGCCATCCGCGACAACAATCCCGTTCTCTTCTTCGAGCACGTGCTGCTCTACAACCTCTCGGAGGACATCCCCGAAGGCGAGTACACCTGTGCCCTCGACCAGGCGGATCTGGTGCAGGAGGGGAGCGATGTGACGATCCTCACCTACTCCCGCATGCGTCACCACTGCCTCAAGGCGGTGGAGCAGCTGGAGAAAGACGGGATCAGTGTCGAGTTGATCGACCTGATCAGTCTCAAGCCCTTCGACATGGAGACGATCGCCCGCTCGATCCGCAAGACCCACCGGGTGATTGTGGTGGAGGAATGCATGAAGACCGGCGGCATCGGAGCTGAGCTGATCGCCCTGATCACGGAACAGTGCTTCGACGACCTGGACGCCCGGCCGATCCGCCTCTCCTCCCAGGACATTCCCACCCCGTACAACGGGGCCCTGGAAAACCTGACGATCATCCAACCCCACCAGATCGTCGACACCGCCAAGCAACTCCTCGCGGGTCAGCTCTGAAATGGCGCGCCAACAGGGGTGGTTTGCCCTGATTCTTGCTCTGGCGATCGCAGCGGGCGCTCTGCTGGCATCCTTCCCGCTCCAGCTGGGTCTGGACCTGCGCGGTGGCAGCCAACTCACCCTGCAGGTGCAACCAGCCGGGGCGGTTAAGTCGGTTCAGAAGGAGCAACTCGATGCCGTGAAGGAGGTGCTCGATCGGCGCATCAACGGCCTGGGTGTGGCCGAATCCACCCTCCAGACGGTGGGTGACGACCAGCTGGTGCTGCAGCTGCCTGGTGAGCAGGATCCCTCCCGGGCTGCTGCTGTCCTCGGGACCACGGCCCTGTTGGAGTTCCGGGCGCAAAAGCCCGGCACGGAACAGCAGATGCAGGGCTTGCTCCGCCTCAAGCGCCAGGCCCAGGCCGTCCTTAACCAGAAGAAGCCGAAAACCAACCAGGCTGACCCCACAACCCAGCCAGAGCAGGACCAGCCCCAGGTGAACCTCAAGGCTGAGGACCTGGCTGCCTCATTGGCTTCCCTCGGGATCCAGGTGCCGCCAGGCAGCAGTGAAGTTGACCAGCTCGAACTGCTGCTCCAGGCCGTCAACACCCGAATTGTCGAGCTCTACGAACCAGCCCAGCTCACCGGAAAAGATCTCACCACGGCAGGGCGTCAGCAGCAACAGACCGGAACCGGCTGGGATGTGACCCTCTCCTTCAACCGCGAAGGGGGCGTCAAATTTGCCCAGCTCACCCAGGGCATCGCCGGAACCGATCGCCTGCTGGGCATCGTTCTCGATGGCCGTTCGATCAGTGAGGCCAGTGTGGGCCCCGAATTCAAGGCGGCCGGCATCAGCGGTGGGTCGGCCAGCATCACTGGCAATTTCAGCGCCGATGAGGCCCGTGATCTGGAGGTGCAGCTGAGGGGAGGCTCCCTGCCCCTGCCAGTGAAGATCGTGGAAGTGCGCACCGTGGGACCGTCCCTGGGTGCGGACAACGTCCGAACCAGCCTGGCGGCTGCCCTGACCGGCCTGTTTCTTGTGGCCGTGTTCATGCTGGTGGTGTATCGGTTAGCTGGGGTGGTGGCGGTTCTTGCCCTTTCCCTGTACGGCCTCTTCAATCTCGCCATCTATGCGCTGATTCCAGTCACCCTGACTCTGCCGGGGATCGCCGGATTCATTCTCTCTCTCGGTATGGCCGTGGACGCCAACGTGCTGATCTTCGAGCGGATCAAGGAGGAGCTGCGCTCCGGAAACACCCTGATCCGCTCGATTGACACCGGGTTTTCACTGGCGTTCTCCTCGATTGTTGATGGCCAGGTGACGACCCTGATCAGTTGTGTCGCCCTGTTTGCCCTGGGCACGGGATTTGTCAAGGGATTTGCGGTGACTCTTGGTATCGGCGTATTGCTGAGCCTGTTCAGTGCACTTACCTGCACCCGAACCCTGCTGCGGGTGCTGATGAGCTACCCAACCCTGAGAAGGATCTCCTACTTCATCCCCCTGTCCCAGCGTTCAGAAGGCATTGCTTGAGATGACCAATCCCTCCGTGATTGCTCAATCCGCCCATAGGCGAACAGGACTATTCGCCTTCCGGGTGAACCGCCATCGGCACCAACTTTGGCTTCTCTCCACCGTGGCCGTCGTTTTGAGTCTCCTGGGTATGGCCATCAGTTGGTTATCCCCTTCCATCCGCGCACCCCTGCGTCCAGGTCTCGATTTCACCGGTGGAACCCAGATCCAGATCGAGCGACGCTGTGAGCCAGCCTGTGCTGACCTCAAGTTGAGCGCCCTTGAAGGATCGTTGCGAACACTCAAGCTGCCTAGCGCGCAGGGTGAGCCCGCACCCGTCCTGGCAGCCGCCTCCGTTCAGTTGCTCGACGGTGGCCGTTCTGTGGTGATGCGGCTGCCCAGCCTCAGCCCTGAGCAGGCCGAACTGCTCCTGAATACCATCGAGCCCCTGGTGGGAGAGACGGTGCCTGGGGATCTCTCTGTCGACACCATTGGACCAACATTGGGGTCCCAGTTGCTAAAGGCCAGTCTGTTGTCACTGCTAGTCAGTTTCATTGGGATTTCTCTCTATATCACCTTCCGCTATGACCGTGTCTATGCGCTTCTGGCATTGGTGTGTCTTGCCCATGATGTTCTGATCACCTGTGGCCTTTTTGCCTGGCTGGGTATTGTGTTTGGCGTGGAGGTGAATAGTTTGTTTGCGGTTGCCTTGCTTACCATTGCCGGTTATTCGGTGAATGATACGGTGGTGATATTTGACAGAATCCGTGAGAAGCGGAACGAGCTGAAGGAGCTCCCCTTGGCTGACCAGTCTGATGAGGCTGTGATCAGCACCCTTACCCGCTCTGTCTACACCTCGCTCACCACCCTTCTACCTTTGATCGCCCTTATTTTCTTTGGGGGGAGCACTCTGTTCTGGTTTGCCGTTGCTCTCAGTTTCGGCATTGTGATCGGTGCCTGGTCGAGCATCGCCGTGGCACCAACTCTTCTGCCGGTCTTTTCCCGTCGCTGACGCTTCGCCCACCGCTGCTGGTCCCCGCAGGCGACCCAGCCGCAGCTGGTTCGCTGTGCCGTTGTTGTTAGGGCTGCTGGCCCTGCTGGATTTGCGGGTGGAGCTGCAACTGCTCGGGGATCACTTCACCCTGGCGGCCCTGGCTGCAGCGGTGCGGAGCCATCCCCTGGCCGTGGCCGTGCTGCTGCTGTTGCCGTCCCTGGCGCGCCAATACCGCAGGCGGCGGGATTGAGACGGGGGCGTCAGGCCCAGCGATCCATCACTTCCTTCACCACCACCTCTTCACAGACCACCTGCAACACCACCACCAGGGGCAGGGCCAGGAGCACGCCGGGCAATCCCAGCAGGGCGCCCAGGCACAGCTGGGCCATCAGGGCCACGGTGGGGAGCAGGTTCACGGTGCGCCGCAGCAGCATCGGGGTAAGCAGAAAGGCCTCGGCGTTCTGCAGCACCAGCCTCAGCACCAAAACCTGAAGCATTTTCCCCGGCGACACCAGCAGGGCAACCGCCAGGGGGAGCAGGGTGGCGGCCGTCGGCCCGATCGTGGGCACAAAGGTCAGCAGACCACACACCAGGGCGCTGAGCAGGCCCAGGGGCACGCCCAGCAAGGCCAACCCAGCCCAGGTGAGCAGAAACACGCTGACGGCGGAGAGCGTCATGCCGGCCAGCCAACCGCCCAGGGCCTGGCGGCATTCCGTCAGGAGGGAGCGCATCTGGGGTCTCCAGAAATCCGGTGTCATCGCCACCACCACCTTCTGGTGGCTGCGGGGATCGAGGGCCAGCAGGATCGCCAGCAGGGCCATCAGCAGCAGCTGGATCGTGGTGCTCGCGGCCCCACCGGCCAGGCCCAGCAGTTGGCTGCCCAGGGGCTGGAGGCGATCCCAGGTGCCCAGTTGCATCAACTGACGCTCCAGGTCGGGCAGCCAGCTGACCTGGCCAGCCAGGCTGCCCAGCCGTTCCGCCAGGGCCGGCAGCAGGGCCGTGAGTTGGTTGACCTGTTCCAGCAGTTCCGGCAACAGCAGCTGCCCCAGCACTCCTCCCACAAAAACCAACACCACCAGCACAACCACGAGGGCGGTGGGTCGGTTCAGCGGCAGCAGCCGGCGCAGCAGGGTGACGGGCACATCCAGGGCCACCGCCAACACCACGGCGCCGAACAGCACCAACAGCACCCAGCGCAGTTCCCAGGTGAGCAGCCCGAGCACGATCAGGGCCAACGCACCGAGCACCGTGCGGCCGTTCATGGCCTCAGGCCTCCAGGCGTTGGCGTTTCCATGGATCCAGGATGTCGTGGATCAGCACCTCGCGCACGATCACCTGCAGACACACCGCCAGGGGCAGGGCCAGCAGCAGGCCTAGGGGGCCGAACACCACGGTGAACAGCAGCTGGGCCGTGAGGGTGAGGCCCGGCAGCAGGCGCAGCTGGTGATGCATCACCGACGGGGTGATCAGATAGCTCTCCAGGTTCTGCACCCCGATGTAGAGGAGCAGCACCGCCAGGGCCTTCCAGGGGGCATCCAGCAGTGCCACCGAGATGGGGAACACGGTGCTGAGGGTGGGCCCCACGTTGGGAATGATGTTGAGCAGCCCAGCGAGCAGGGCATTGGCGGCCACAAGCTTCACCCCCAGCAGGGTGAGCCCAATAGCGGCCAGGGTGCCGACACAGAGCGAACTGATCAGCACCCCCACCATCCAGGCGCTCAGGGCCTCTCCGCACTGCACCAGGATCTGGCGGAAGCGACGTCGGTAGAAGGAGGGCACCAACTGCACGGCAACCTCGCGATAGGGCATCGGTTGAATCGCCACCATCAGCGCCACCGCCACCACGAACAGGCCCTGGAGCAGGGCGGTGCCCAGGCCACCGGCCAGGCCCAGCAGGCGTAGGGCGCCGCTGCCGAGGCTCGGTCCCAGACCCGAGCCCAGTCCGGAGGAAAGGCCGGGGGCTGCGGGGTCCCCAATCAATCCGTTACGCAACCAGGACACACTGTCTCCCGTGCTGCCGTAAAGCATTCGGCTGGCATTTGCCAGGGCCATGCGGAGCAGGTCCAGCAGGGTTTCGGCGGCCGCCGGCAGTTTGGTAATCAGCTGGGAGAACTGGTCGACGAAGGGGGGGATCACGGCGGTCGCGACGACCGTGAGCACCAGGGCTACCACCCCCAGGCTGAGCAGCAGGGCCACCGGCCTCGAGCAGTTCAGACGGCTGCGAATCGAGCCCACCAGGGTGCAGAGGGCCATCGCCAGGACCACCGCTGCAAACAGGTGCATCAGGCTCTGGCGCAGGCTCCAGAGGAGAACCAGGGCTGCCACCAGCCCCAGCAGCCCCAG